>CAZRUM010000019.1:0-14086 GCA_964603435.1 uncultured Gammaproteobacteria bacterium
GATTAGTCGGGGTTCTGTTCAAAAAAAGTTAGAATTTCAACCAAAAGGTACCGCAATAAAAAACGAGGCAATCATGCCCTGTTTTTTATTTTTTTATTCTTTATAGATCCACTTTTTTTACCAATTCAGACTTGAGCTCCATTGCCCCAAACCCGGGAATTTTACAATCAATATTATGGTCACCATTAATAAGATGAATGTTTTTTACTTTTGTACCAGCTTTCAAGGGTTTTGGATATCCTTTGACTGGCATGTCTTTCATAAAAAGCACTGTATCTCCATCTTGCAGAATATTTCCATTCATATCCTTTACAACTAATTTTTCTGGTTGTTCTTTGTCTTCTGTTGTTTCTGCACTGTCCCATTCGTTTCCACATTCAGGACATGAATAAACAGTTGTGTGGATGAGATAGGCGTATTGTGATTCACATTTTGGGCATTCTTTTATTGCTTCGGGCATATATAATAATGTTATAATAATGTACACAGCATTATATAAAACTTTACAAAAAAATACAAGGATTATGTAAATGATAAGAAGAAACACTGATTTTTAATAACTACACAGGATAAAGAGTGGTAAAAATTGGTTATTCATATTTCAATATAGTCTTATCTACCCCGCAAGACATCCAAGTTGGGGTGTTTTTTGTTGTTTATTTTACTTATTTTCTGTATAATATAGACATATGAATTTAGGAGGAAAACCAGACAATTCAGTTTTTGAGATGATTTTGCAAAATGTGGGCACAGAGCCTGCAGAGGTAAAAGCAAAACCATCGGATTTTAGTTTGCCTGCCAATTGGCATGAAGATCATCAAGAGGGGCAGCTAGCAGTGGATGTAGCTCAAAATGAAAAAGAACTTATTGTGATTTCAACTATAGCCGGAGCAGAAACTGACAAAATTGAAGTCTATGTTCATAATGATTTATTAACTATAAAAGGTTTGCGCAATTCACCTTTGAATGGGCAAGAAGGAGAATATTTTCATCAAGAATGTTTTTGGGGAAAGTTTTCTCGTACTATAGTTTTGCCTGTGGATGTAAAAGGTGATTTGTCCAAAGCAGAATATAAAAATGGTATTTTAATAGTTAGAATTCCCAAACAAAAAACTGAAGCAAAAATTGAGGTAAAAATCGTGGAGGATTAGTAAGAAAAATATGGAAGAAATAATAAAAAAAGTTAAAACGCCGTTCAACTGGAGGCGTTTTTGGGTTATCTTAATTACGACTGTGGTTGGTATAGTAGTCGTGTTTGGAATTTTAGTGGGTTATACTTATTCTTATAATAAAAAAGTTTTACCAGGAGTGTATCTGGGTAAAATTCCGATTGCTGGTATGGAGGCAGGTGAGTTGCGAGAGTTCATGGACAAGATGAATGATAAATTAGTCGATGAAGGTTTGACCATTAATTATAAAACTGTGGACAAAGAAGATAGTTTTAAGATTTATCCAGTTTTGGTTTCAGAAAGTAATTCTTTGGAATTAGTCAGAATTGATGTGGATGCAGAAGTTAAGTATCTAATTGATTATGGTAAAGCGGGTAATGTCTTTTCTCGAATTGGTAGTATTTTAAAGGCGCGTTTGTCATATCCAAATATTACTTTACATAATATTGAAATTGATGAAACTAGACTGCTCGAAATGTTAGGGTCAGAACTGTCACAATATGAGACTCAGCCACAAGATGCTGGTGTGGAGATTTCTAGTATAGAGCCTTTGCAATATGAAATAACTTCTTCTACAGATGGGGTGATTTATGATTACAAAAGTATTTTAGGCCAAGTTGTAAATAGTTGGGAAATATTGCAAGTGGCAGAAGATTTGCAAATGGAACAGTCTTTTGTAGAGTCAAAAGTTAAGAAAGAAGACGTTGAAAAAATTGAAGATAGATTAGGAGATATATTTGATGATGGGGGTTTAAATTTACAATATACCGATCCACACACACGTTGGGAATATGAATGGTGGATTAGTCTAGAACAAATTAAAACCTGGCTAAATGTACAGCCAACGGTAGAAAACGGTTTTGGTTTTGGACTTGATGATGATGAATTAATTGGTTATCTAAAAGATACAGTTGCTATTAAAGTTAATCGTGAACCACGTGATGCCAAGTTTGAATTTAGTGAAGGTGATAATAAAGCCAATGAATTTCAAGGTTCTCGTCCTGGGATTGCCTTAGACTTTGAGGCTACTTATGATTTAATTAACCAGGCAATTTTGGAACGTACTTGGCATGATGAAGGTATCACCAAATCAATTAGTTTAGTGACAGAAAGAATTGAGCCTAATGTAAAGACCGGTGATGTAAATGATCTAGGTATTACTGAACTTTTGGGTATAGGTACCTCTGATTTTTCCGGTAGTCCACGAAATAGACGGGTAAATATTCAAAATGCAGTTGATAAATTAAATGGGATTCTTATTCCTTCGGGTGAACAATTTTCTACGATTGAGTTTACCAAGCCTTTTACAATAGAGGGTGGTTATTTGGCAGAGCTAGTTATAAAAGGAGATGAAATTAAACCAGAAATTGGTGGTGGTCTGTGTCAGATTGGTACTACACTTTTCCGTATGGCTATGAATTCAGCCATGGATATTACTTCTCGGCGTAATCATTCTCTTGTTGTTAGCTACTACAATGATCCAACCAATGGTAATCCTGGAACTGATGCTACTGTTTATGATCCAGCTCCAGATTTTCGTTTCAAAAATGATACAAAAAATTATGTTTTACTTCAAGCTCAGGTTGATTGGGATGAACAGATTTTATATTTTTCATTGTGGGGAACAAATGACGGCCGTAAAGGTTATTATTCCAATCCAGTCGTGTTGGAATGGATTCCTTATGGCGAGACTAAAGAAATTGAAACCATAAAGATAGATCCAGGTTCAAGAGAATGTCAACATGCCTATACCGGTGCTAATACTACTTTTACATATACACGTGAAGATGCTGACGGAAAGAAGGAAGAGCGCGTGTTTGAAAGTCACTATCGTCCTTTGCCTCAGATTTGTTTAGTTGGCGTTGCTAAAACTTGTAGCCCATCACCAGACAATCCAGATGAGGAAGTATGTGTTCCAATTAGCGAAGTCGAGATACCCGTTGAAGAAGTTGTAGAAGGGGAAGAACAAATAGAAGAGTAACTATGAATATTTTTATTTTATTTGTTACGATTGTTTTTGTCCTGTTTTTTACTATTCGTCCGGTTAAAATAAAAAAAATAAAAATTGGTATGGCCTTGGCTTCTGTAGTAGCCTTGGCTTTTTTATTTTTAATAGGTGTGGTAGATATTGAAATTATAAAACATGGTTTACTTGATAATGGTGCATTTAAGCCATGGCAAATAATCGTGATATTTTTTACCGTGGCATATGCGAGTGTGAGTACTGACGTGACGGGGATTTTTGATTATCTAGCCTACATTACTGTACGCAGGGCTGGTGGCAATGGTAACAAATTATTTCTATTCTTTTATGTCTTTGCAGGATTTTTAAGCGTTTTTACTTCCAATGACATTGTCATTTTGACTTTAACGCCGATTATTTTTTATTTGGGTAAGCACGCCAAGATAAATGTAATACCACTTCTCTTTGCTGAGTTTTTTGCTGCCAATACTTTGTCTATGTTTTTATATATTGATAATCCTACCAATATCATGGTCGCCAATGCCATGCAGATTGGATTTTTGGAGTATGTGTCAGTAATGTGGTTGCCGACTTTGGTGGCAGGAGTTGTAAATTATTATTTATTAAAATTAGTTTTCCGTAATATTCTCACGAAGCATTATAGAATTGATGAAACGTCCGATTTTCACGTCAGAAATTGGCTAGATGCTTTTTTGAGTGTAGGTCTAATGCTCTCTATGTTTGTTTGTTTGGTTTTGTCTGGTCAGATGCACATTCCAATTTGGATTATTACTTCAGTTTTTTGTCTGATATTTATTGTAGAAGATCTGTGTTTTAGTTTTTATTATTATATAAATGAAAGAGGGAAGTCCAATGCTCAAATACAAAAAGCACAAGATGTTTATCAGATTCCAAAAGAGAAAAATGAGTTTTGGTTAGCAATCAAAAGAATGCCTTGGAAAATTTTACCGTTTATTATTACTTTCTTTGTAGTAATAGAAGCTTTCAGTAATTTTGGTGTAGTAGATGAGTTGGCTTACTTTATATCAAGTCATTCTACTAGTTTAATTAGTAGTATTGGTTTGACCGGGGGGTTGTCTTTTATTTTGGCTAATCTAATAAATAATCAACCAATGACTATATTCTTCACTCACATCTTCGTCAATGATGGTTTTTTGCTAGCAGGACAGAATATGAGGGGATCTGTTTATGCTCTTATAATTGCTAGTAATCTAGGGGCTAATCTAACGATAATAGGGGCGCTAGCAGGTATTATGTGGAAGAGGATTTTACAGGTGAAAGGGTTAAAAATTAGCTATGGTCAGTTTTTGAAAGTAGGTTTGTTTATTACGCCTTTTGTGTTTATCTCTAGTTTAGCTACTTTGTACTTAGTTTTAAGATTTTTTGGCTAAGATTAACTAAATTTTAGTTTCATCCACAGGTAACACCTTGACAAGGTGTTATTTTTTTGGTATTATGTATTGTTACATTAATGCTTGTGTATAGAGATAGTTAGTATTTAGACCTAGAATTTTATCGAATAAATACTTATCTCTCTGTATTTGTGACCCTCCTTCGCTAAAGCTACGGAGAGGCAAGACGAGGTTATAGAGTAAGTCTATATTTCTAACACGTTCGGTGTTGCTAAGTATATACAACTCTGTATCCACGACAAGCATGGAGGTGTGTACTCGGCTACAGCAGGCTACGGCTCGCTTCTGACCCAGAATACACCTTCTTGGATACAGCATTAAGGAGATTCTCCTTATAAAAAAAACTACTCCATCCCGCAAGGGGTGGGGTTTTGTTTTATAAAAAAACCACGATTTAGATCGCGGTTTTTTGTTTGTTCATCGAGAGATGCACCAAGATGCGTCTTTACTTTATAACTTTATCTACTACACCATACTTCTGGGCTTCCTCTGCACTCATGAAATAATCACGATCAGAATCAGCTTCTACTATCTTCATTTCCTTTCCTGTATGTTTAGATAGAATTTTGTTTAAGTTGTCTTTTGTTTTTAAGATTCTTTCGGCGTGAATTTTTATGTCACTTGCTTGACCCTGCATACCACCCATGACTTGATGGATCATGACTTCGCTATTTGGTAGAGAAAATCTTTTACCTTTGGCACCGGCTGCGAGTAGTACTGACGCCATGCTAGCTGCCATACCAATACAAATGGTTGAGACATCTGGTTTTATATATTGCATGGTGTCATAGATTGCTAGACCGGCAGTGACAGAACCACCAGGGGAGTTGATATAGATTTTTATATCTTTGTCAGGATCTTGGTTTTCTAGAAATAAAAGCTGAGCAATAACTGTATTGGCGACACTATCATCAATCGCACTGCCGATAAAAATAATTCTGTCTTTTAGAAGACGAGAATAAATATCATAAGCACGTTCACCGTGAGTAGTTTTTTCTATAACTGTTGGAATTAAATGTTGTGAGTTCATTTCATTTTTCATATTATTTTTTTAAGCTATTTCTATTCTAACTTATTTAGCTCAAACTTTCAACTGCACTCCACACTTTTTCAAAAGCATCATCTATGCTTCTTACGTTTAGAGTAAATCCTGACGCTTTTTTATGTCCACCACCACCAAGAGCTTTGGCAATAGAGGCGACATCAAAATTATCATCTGTAGTTCTAAAACTTCCTTTTATATTTCCGTCTTCTTTTTCTTTTAAAATTAGACTGGCTTTACCATCACCTAGGTTATTCATAAAATTGGCGATACCTTCAGCTTCAGATTCATCTGCTTCATTTTCTTGTAAGTCTTTCTGTGTAATGTAAGTGTAAACAATTTCATGAATATCGTGTTTTTCTAGGCGAGAAAAAACTACTCCCCAAAGCTTTAGGGAAGCAAAAGTTTTGTCACGCAAAAACCAAGTTTTAATAGTATTAAAATTAGCACCTTTTTTAATAAGGTCACTGGCTACTTTCAAAGAGTTTTGGGTGGTACCTGGATTGGTAAAGTTTTCTGTATCAGTAATAAGACCAGTCAAAAGTGAGGCTGCCATGTTTTTGTCAATTTTGATATTATTATATTTTAGAAGACCATGGATGATTTCTGTTGTAGAAGAAGCACCTTCAACTACAAGATTGATATCTCCGAAGTAGTTATTAGTGGGGTGATGATCAATATTGATAATAATAGGATCGTGTTCAAGGTTTTTTATAAAGTCGTGCACACCAGCATATTTAAGATCTCCAGAGTCTAATACTATAATAAGATCATGCCCGTCATCTTCCCAAACTGACTCATCGGTTGAAATATCTACTAGGTGGGGGAGGGAATTCAGCTTTGCTGTAGAGTCTGTCATGCAATAAGTAGAATGTGGTTTGCCAATGTTACGTAGATAATGAGAAAAACAAGAAACAGACCCATGAGCGTCTCCGTCTGGATTTTGGTGAGGTACAAGCAAAATTTTGTTTGCTCCCTGTATTTCATTGTAGATTTGTTTGGCGATTCTTGAGGGCATAAGTTCGATTAATCCTGAGGAACTCCCGTAGGAGAGTGACGTGAGGATCTCTTTTTAAGTTACTGCAATCCGTATTGAAGTAAGATTGTTTAATGAACAGGTTATTCTATATCATATGGTAAAAGTTGTCAAGCTCTAGCTTTAGGTGAAGGAATAGAAAGACTTTATTTTTCTTAGTAAAGAGTGTATAATATTTTTATTCATCTTGAAATTGTTTAAGATAGGAATTTTCTTTTAAAGTATCTACATAAGTGTTTTGTAATGCGGATTGTTAGATACAAAGGAAAGGGATCCCTCTCTACGCTCGGGATGACAACTGCCTATGTATTTAAAGTCCATAGAAATTCATGGATTCAAGTCTTTTGCTAAAAAGACTGTTTTGGATTTCCCAAATGGGCATAATGGGCGCCATACTATCACAGCTGTGGTAGGTCCAAATGGCTCTGGTAAGAGTAATGTGGCAGATGCTATTCGCTGGGTGATGGGTGAGCAGAGTATGAAGGCTATTCGTGGAAAGAAAGGCGAAGATATAATTTTTTCTGGTTCAGAATCAAAAGGGCAGATGGGAATGGCTGGAGTCACTCTTACATTAGACAATTCTGATAAGCGCGTACCAATTGATTTTGAAGAGCTTGTTATTACACGTCGTTATTACCGCTCGGGAGATAGTGACTATATTATCAATGGAAAAAGTGTACGTTTGCTAGATTTGCAATTATTACTTGCCAAGGCTCAGTTTGGTCAGGGTTCTTATTCTGTCATTGGTCAGGGGATGATTGATAGGCTTCTTCTTCAAACCCCACAAGAGCGTAAAGATTTTTTTGATGAAGCTTCTGGTATCAAAGAATTTCAAATCAAACGTCACCAAGCTGCTCTAAAACTCCGTCGTACTCGGGAAAATATTGATCAAGCTGATTTACTTCTAAATGAAGTTGCACCTCGTTTGCGTAGCTTGTCTCGTCAGGTAAAGAAATTGGAAAAACGACAGGATGTAGAAATAAAACTTCGCGAAGCTCAGGAAAGTTATTATGTTACTCTGCATGATTATAATCAAAGTAGTCTAAATGAATTAACAGCAGAATTGGTTAATGTTAACAATGAATATAATGGTGTTAATGATAAATTGAATAAAGTTCAGACAGAATTAGCAGAGTTGGCTCGTGAAGAATCTCGTCAAGAACAATTTCAAGCTTTGCAAAATACTTTTGGAGAAATTTCTCGTCGTAAAAATGCATTGGAGCGTGATCGAGCAGTACTACAAGGGAAATTACAAACTGAATATTCAAAAGTAGGAAAACAAAATGTTGGTTGGCTTGAAGGTAAGATAGAAGAATTGGGACAAAATAAAACTAGACTCGATGGAGAGCTAACTGATGCTGAAAACTTGGTAGAAAAGTCAGGAGAAAATATTTTGATACAAAATAAAAAAATAGAGGAGCTGTCTATTGAGCGTACAGAAACCAGAGGAAAGATCTCCAACATTGAACAGCAGATGATAAAAACAAAGTCAGAACAGAGTTATCTGCAATATTCTGGTTTTCGTGCTGTACAAGCTGTCTTGGAAGAACGTCATAGACTTGGTAATGTCTATGGTACAGTGGCGCAACTCGGTGAAGTGGACGAGAGATATCGTCAGGCTCTAGATGTGGCTGCTGGTGGGCATTTGTCTTCGGTGGTGGTTGATAATGATAGAACTGCTCAGTCAGCTATTGAATATCTACGAAAGAATCAACTTGGTTTTTCAACTTTCCTACCACTGACAAAAATAAAACCACGTATTGTGGCCAGTGATATTCAGAATTTGTTAGATAGAGAAGGTGTGCATGGTATGGCGGTAGACCTAGTAAAATTTACTGATAAATTTGCTGATATTTTTTCTTATGCTCTTGGTAGTACTCTTATTGTTGATAGTCTAGAAGTAGCTCGTGAGATTGGGATTGGGCGAGTACGTATGGTGACACTAGATGGTGATGTGTTGGAAACCAGTGGGAGTATGAAGGGTGGATATAGAAATAAAAATAAAATGCGTGGTATGAGTTTTTCTCAGGGAGACTCACCATATTTGATAGAATCAGAAACTTCTGATAATCAGGAAAAACTAGAAGACTTACAAGAAAAATCTAGCAAGTTAGAAATAGATTATGAAAATGCTCAGGAAGAATTACGTGAATTGCAATCTCAAGCCCACATCGCTGGTAGTAGGGCAGATGTACTAGGGGAGCAAAAACAAGAGTCCAATCGTGAGCTAGCTTCTTTTGAACAAGAGCTTTCACTTCACACTATGAGTCCAGAAGAATTTGGCGAGAGTATGAAAGATGTGCAAAAACAAAAGGATGACATGGATAGACAAATTAAACTTATAGAAAAAGAAGTAAAAGATGTGGAAGACAGGATTGAAGAATTTAATAAGACAGAAGAAGAAAAGAAGAAAAGAATTTTTGCTTTGCAAGAAATAATGCAAGATGAACAGAAAAAATTAAATAAAATTGTTGATGCACGTAATGAAAAAAGAGTTTCAATTGCTAAGCTAGAAACAAAACAAGAAGATCTTTCAAGTGAAGTTTATAGTGAGATGCATACCAATATACAATCAATTGTTGAGCGCGGAATAGAAAAAATAGATATTAGTAATCTAGATGAGCTACAACAAAATATTCAAAAATTAAAATACAGTCTAAGTTTAATTGGTGGAATTGATGAAGAAGTAGTAGAAGAATATAAAGAAACAAAAGAAAAACATGATAACTTAGTTGATCAGCTAGATGATTTGAAAAAAGCTTTGGATGATTTGGAAACTTTGGTAGAAGAGCTTGATAAAGTTATGAAGAAAAGACGTGATAAAGCTTTCAAACAAATTAAAAAAGAATTTTCTCGTTATTTTGTAGAATTGTTTGAAGGTGGAAAAGCAGAGTTGTCTGAAGTTTATGGAAACATTGATTCCACTGATTTAGAAGATGATTGCACAGATATAGAAAATGAAAATCAAGAAGAAATAGAAGAGGAACAGGCTGAAGTAAAAAAGAAACGTAAGAAAAAAGTTTTATTAGGTATTGATATCATTGCTTGTCCTCCGGGCAAAAAGATAAAAAATATCGCAGCGCTTTCTGGTGGAGAGAGGACCATGACATCACTAGCTTTGCTTTGTTCTATTTTACATACCAATCCATCACCTTTTGTAGTATTAGACGAAGTAGAGGCAGCGCTCGATGAGGTCAATACTTTACGTTTTAACAAAATTTTACAGGAATTATCTACACAATCTCAATTTATCCTTATTACTCATAATCGAGCTACTATGCATGGCAGTGACGCTCTCTATGGCGTTACTATGGGGAATGATGGTATAAGTCATCTTTTGAGTGTAAAACTGGGAGAAGCCGAGAAAATGAGTGAATAGAACACGGTAGTGTGCCTTGCTCTTGACAAAAGAGCGGGTTTAGATTATAATATTGGCATTCAAATACCAATCCGCCTCTAACAAAGTTGCGGTAGATAAACCCTGATGTCACGATTGGGGCGCTCTGAAAGGTAAAATATAAAATAATAAATATGTTAATGATCCGTTTACAACGTATTGGTAAAACAAAAAAACCTACCTATCGTCTTGTTATCTCTGAAAAAGCTCGTGATACACAAGGTAAAGCTTTGGAAATATTGGGTACTTATAATCCAATAGAAGCTAGTAAACCTCTAAATTTGAAAGAAGACAGAATCAAACATTGGTTATCTGTAGGAGCTCAGGCTTCTGAGACCGTACACAATCTTCTTATCAAAGCTGGTGTTATTACTACCGACAAGAAAAAATCAGTATCTATTTCTAAAAAACGCCAAGTTAAAATTGATGAAAAGAAAGGTGCTGTAGAAGAAAAGAAAAAAGAAGCTGCTGAAAAAGCTAAGGCTGATGCTACTGCCGCTGCTGAAGCTAAGGTAGCTGAAGAGGCTGCTAAAGCTGCGGAAGCAGAAAAACCTGCTGAGGAAGTTCCTGCTGAGGAACCAAAAGAAGAAGTTAAGGAAGAGGTAAAAGAAGAAACTCCTGCTGAATCCACCGAAGCTAAAAGCGAAGGTGGGGAAGAAAAATCTGCAGAAGAGGAAAAGAAAGAAGAATAAAATACAACTATATAATAAATACTCCCAATTAGGGAGTATTTTTATTAACAAATGATAGTTGACGTATTTTAGTACTAGTGCTATAATATTTTCACTGTTTAGTAGTGGACATACCACTCTAGACATGCTATTTATTCATTTAGATGAACAGGCAATATGGAACAAGATCAAACTTTCCTAGAGCACATCATCAAAGCGATTGTAAACAATCCAGATGATGTCAAAAGTGAACGTACCGTTGATGAACGTGGCGTCTTACTTACATTGGATATCAATCCAAGCGACATGGGTTATGTTATCGGTCGTCAAGGTCAAACTGCTCGTGCAGTCCGTACTCTTTTAAAGATTGTTGGTGCAAAGAATAACGCTCGCGTTAACTTGAAGATCAATGAACCAGAGGGTGGGCGTGGTCCTAGACCAGCAGCAGTTGCTTCAGATGATACAGGTTTCGTTGCAGCAGCTCCGGCAGCTCCAGTAGCCCCAGCAGCGGTAAGTGACGATGAAATTGATACTAGTGCAGTTGATTTGAATATCTAATCAATTTACACATAAAAAACTCTCACAGTAATGTGGGAGTTTTTATTTGTGTCGTGAAGAGATGTGGAGTGGTTGTAATTTTATTTAGATTTGATTGAAGAAAAATTGACATATCGCCAAATTGACTAATTTTTGATATACTTTTTTTAATTAAGTATTTTTATGATTAAAAAAGAAATTGTTTGGATTCGTAATTTGCGTGTGGTGGCAAGTATAGCCGTGGTTGTTGTCCATGTTTGTTCACAAAGTTTGTTGCACTTTCCACCAAAAGTTTTTCTCGGTTGGGAAACATTATTTTTGGTTAATGCTTTAAGTCACACAGCTATTCCAATTTTTGTAATGATCAGTGGTGCTTTGGTGCTTGCTAAAAATCCATCTGAATCAGGGAGAAGGGTAAAAAAGATTATTTTTCTCATTATCTTTTGGTCAATTTTTTATACAGTATTCAATTTCTTTTTTAATGATTTAACAATTACTTTTCGACATTTTGCAGGTTCATTGGTGCGTGGTAATGCATTTTTTCATCTTTATTATTTATATATTGTTGTTGGTTTATATTTGATTACACCTTTGTTGCAGTGGATAATGAAGAATAATCAAAAAAGGACATTGATTTTAACCTTGGTAACTATAGCAATTCCTATGGTTTGGGTGTTAATTGTTTTTATTATAAAGAAACAGGTGATAGATCCTATGGTATCTTTACTTTTTTTAGAATATATTGGTTATTATGTTTTAGGATATTATTTGTCAACTTATTTATTTCAAAAACGTATATTAAAGATGTTTTGGTTGGTGTTTATTATTTTAAGTGGGGTAATTTTTACTTATGTTACAATTAAAATTACCCATAATCTTTCTTATCCTTATCATTATTTAAGTGTAGGGGTTCTGATTAGCAGTGTTGGTCTATTTTTATTATTTCAGCATAAATTAAATAGTAAACCGTTTTTAACCAAAATAAAATCTTCAGAAACATTAGGTATATATTTATTACATCCAGTCTTGCTTATCCTTTTAGTTCGTTTTACTCCTATCAATGGTTCTTTATTTCACCCTTTAGTAGGACTTACCTTAACTGTATTTTTGGTATATTTTTGTAGTTGGTTGATTGTTATTATGGTAAAAAAGACAGTGTTTAAAAGTATGGTAAATTAGATGTTGTCAGTATCAGTTAGGTTGGTGAGATTTGTTTGTCTACCAAAAGACAGACTAGCCTTTGGTCGAGATTTTGTTATAGTTTATTTAATAAAAGAAAACATGGTAAAAAGAAAACAAATTATTAATACTTGTTTTTTTATACTTTTATAGTTATAATATTATAACTATGGAATACCTACCTTTACTATTTTTCTTTCTTGTAATCATCCCTTCAGCTATTATTCATGAATATGCCCATGGCTGGATGGCAGATCAGCTGGGTGACCCAACAGCAAAATATGCTGGGCGTCTTAGTTTGGATCCACGTGTTCATGTCGACAAGTGGGGGACACTACTAATGCCGCTGCTTTTGTTTGTTATGACTGGTGGTAGATTTTTGTTTGCTTATGCCAAACCAGTACCTTTCAATCCCTACAATCTGCGCAATCAACGTTGGGGTCCTGCGTTAGTCGCTATTGCCGGCCCATTATCAAATCTATTTTTAGCTTTGGTTTTTGGTTTGCTTACCAGATTTTTGCCACCTAGTAATATGACTTTGTTTTTTTCTATTATCGTCTATGCCAATGTACTTTTGGCGATATTCAATCTGGTACCTATTCCGCCACTAGATGGTTCCAAGATTTTATTTGCAGTTTTACCAGATTCTCAGTACAAGCTAAAAATGGCTTTGGAGAAATATGGTTTCATGATTTTGCTTGGTTTTATCTTTTTTGGTTTTCAGTACATTACCCCAATTATTCAATATTTATATCTGTTATTTACTGGTGGGTTTGGGTTCTTTTAACACGGATTATACGGAAGAAAGGATTATACGGAAATTTATAAAACAAAAAACCGCGAATTAAATCGTGGTTTTTTGTTTCCTCCCACAAGTAATCTCTCTTCACAACTTGCATTAGCAAATGTATGAAGAAAGGAAGGGGTGGGAGGATGAACGGTGGAGGGAAGGCGCCGTTCTCGCCGGTGGGTCTAGAGCGTGAAGACCAGGTTGGTCTCTTTGTAGCAAGGGCGGTCAAAGAGGACTCTCATCCTCATGTTTGCGTCTGTGAAGATGTCTCCTTCACAGAGGTCTTTTGTCCCGAAAGTGTCGAGAACAAAAGTGTTATCGTATACGACCTCCCACCCAACTTGCCTTCCGTAGTCGTTATGCTCAGATTGCTCTAGCACAAGACCGTTGGGGGCAAACAGGAGGGAGGGGCCGACTAGCTCGTGGTTTTTGTCGACACAGGCATATTCGTAGACCGTTTCGTAGCCAGGAGTGAAACCTCCCAGCTGTACCACCTGGGAGTGAGACCACTCCGGGCAATCGGGAGGCATGGCGCCTTCTGGGAGCTCCTCAGCGCAGCCGGTGGAGAGGGCGAACAAGATGAAAAGAGCCGATAGAACATACCGCATTATGACCTCCATAGTCTTGCGGTGAAACCAATGCTTCAAACGTACCGACTTTGGTAGTAGAAGCGACTTGAAAACCCATAGAAATAGCTAAATTTAGCCACTTTTATTGATTTTAAAAGATAGGTGAGTATATCATAAAAAGAGGGTATTGTCAAGCTTGTAAAGTATGTGGCTTGACAACATTCAAGCTTTATACTATAATGGCGCCACATACAAGAACGGAGTATTCCGACTAAGTCGGGAGAAGGTAACCGTTCGGAA
>CAZRUM010000019.1:14186-15760 GCA_964603435.1 uncultured Gammaproteobacteria bacterium
CCACATACAAGAACGGAGTATTCCGACTAAGTCGGGAGAAGGTAACCGTTCGGAACTGCTTTTGCCTTAAAAAGCTATCCGAACATACTCCATACTAGAGTGTGTTTTTTAAATTTTTAATTACGAGTTTAGAATTTCGATTCAATTTTGAATAATTAATTCATTAAAAATTGATTAGAAATTAGGACTTAGAAATTAGAAATTTATTAATATTTAATTAATCAAGAGTATTCGAGGTAGGAAAGGGATTCCTCTCTCACTTCGTTCGCTCGGAATAAACTCGTTTATGCCTACAATGAACCAAATCCTACGTAAGGGCAGAAAGAGCAAAAAGACAAAGTCTGCTTCTCCTGCTATGCAGTTCACCTATGATAGTCTGCATCGTAAAAGAACAGAATTGCGTCGTGGAGCTCCTTTCAAACGTGGTGTGTGTACCAAAGTGTATACTGCTACTCCAAAGAAGCCTAACTCTGCTTTGCGTAAAGTCGCCAAGGTTAGATTGTCTAACGGCGTTGAAGTGATCGCCTATATTCCAGGTGAAGGTCACAATCTACAAGAACATTCTATCGTAATGATCCGTGGTGGTCGTGTAAAAGATTTGCCGGGTGTTCGTTATCATATCGTCCGTGGTGTCTATGATACCCAGGGTGTCGAAGGGCGAAAGAAAAGTCGTTCTATTTATGGTACCAAGAAACCAAAGAAGTAAAATGTTGAAAATGTTGTATCGCTTCGCTTGTTAAAAAAGTGTTCTAAATGAATTTCATAAAAACATTCTAAGCACAAAAATCAATTACAACAATTACAACAATTAAAACATTTTAACATTGAATTTATGCCTAGAGGAAAAAGAATTCCTAAAAGAGTAATTGCACCGGATCCAAAATTTGGTAATATTTTGATTGCTAAATTGATCAATATGATCATGGAAAGAGGCAAGAAAACTACTTCTCAAGAAATCGTTTACGGAGCCTTAGAAATTGTGACTGAAAAGAAAAAAGGTGAAACTGTAAAACTTTTTGATCAAGTAATGGACATAGTTCGTCCGGCAGTCGAGGTTAGATCCCGTCGTGTTGGTGGTGCCAATTATCAAGTACCTATGCCAGTACCAGCAGAGCGTCAAAATGCTTTAGCTTTTCGTTGGATTATCGCAGCTGCTAGAGCTCGTAAAGGTCAAAGTATGACTAATAAACTTGCTCAAGAATTTCTAGATATTTTAGAAGGTGTGGGTGGAACTATGAAGAAAAAAGATGATGTACACAGAATGGCTGAAGCTAATAAAGCTTTTGCTCATTTTGCTCGTAGATAATTAATTTATTCCGAAACCCCGACAGGGGTGAGGAATCCCTTTCCAACGCACCAAAAGTTGTTTGGAAATAATGCGGCATTATAATGCACATGTAAAGGGATCCCTCACATTCGTTCGGGATTAACTAAAATATATGCCTCGAGAATATTCACTCGAAAAAACACGTAACATTGGTATCATGGCCCATATTGATGCTGGTAAAACCACTGTGACTGAACGTGTTTTGTATTACACTGGTAAAAAACATAAAATCGGTGAAACTCATGAT
>CAZRUM010000020.1:0-15625 GCA_964603435.1 uncultured Gammaproteobacteria bacterium
AATCTGGTAGTTATAAGGTAGAAGATGATTATTTGCGGGCTGGTTCTCGTCAGGAAGCCTATCGTTGTGATATTACTTATGGTACAAATAATGAATTTGGTTTTGATTATCTTCGTGACAATATGGTGCAGAGTTCAAAAGAAATGGTAATGAGACCAGGCGAAGAAATGCACTATGCGATTATTGATGAAGTTGACTCTATTTTGATTGATGAGGCTAGAACCCCTCTTATTATTTCAGCTCCAGCTCAGGAAGCAGCTGACCAATATTATCAATTTGCCAAACTTGTTCTTGGTTTGAAAGAAGCCAAGACTGATACAGAAGGCAATATTTTGGAAGATGGTGATTATAATCTAGATGAAAAGATGCGTAGTGCAACTTTGACTGAGTCAGGTATTGCTAGATTTGAAAAGGCTCTTGGTGTAGAAAATATTTATGCTGAGGGTGGTATTAGACTAGTTCATCATATAGAACAAGCGTTAAAAGCCGAAGTACTTTTTAAGCGTGATAAAGATTATATTGTGGAAAGTAATGAAGTTGTAATTATTGACGAATTTACTGGACGTAAAATGCCAGGTCGTCGTTATTCCGAAGGTTTGCATCAGGCGATTGAAGCCAAAGAAAATGTATCAATTCAACGCGAGAGTCAGACTTTGGCGACTGTTACGTTCCAAAATCTTTTTCGTATGTATGACAAGCTGTCTGGTATGACAGGTACGGCTGCTACTGAGGCCGAAGAATTTGGTAAGATTTATGGTTTGGAAATTGTTATTATTCCAACCAATAGACCAGACGTTAGACTAGATCATTCAGATCGTATTTATAAAAATGAAGTAGGTAAAGATAAAGCGATTTTGGAAAAAATTCAAGAATGCCAAACTAAAGGTCAACCTATTTTGGTTGGTACAATTTCAGTGGATAAAAATGAGGAATTAAGTGAATACTTAATTCGTAATGGTGTAAAACATGAAATTTTAAATGCCAAAAATCATGAACGTGAAGGTGAAATTGTGGCTCAAGCCGGTAGGGCAGGGGCTGTGACCCTAGCTACAAATATGGCCGGTCGTGGTGTAGATATCAAGTTGGGTGGTATGCCAATTGAATCTGAGGCAGAAAAGAAAGTAAAAGAATTGGGCGGTTTGTTTGTGCTCGGTACCGAGCGTCATGAGTCCCGTCGTATTGATAATCAACTTCGAGGTCGTAGTGCTCGTCAGGGAGATCCAGGTGAGACACAGTTTTTTGTCTCGACAGATGACGATTTAATGCGTATTTTTGCTGGTGACAGACTGAAAAATATAATGACAACTTTGAAAGTACCAGATGACATGCCAATTGAACAAAAGATGATAACCAAGATGCTTGAAAATGCGCAGGAAAAAGTAGAAGGTCATCATTTTGATACACGTAAGCATTTACTTGAGTATGATGATGTTTTGAATAAGCATAGAGAAGTGATTTACAAAAAACGTCGTCAGGTTTTGGAATTATCCGAAGATATAAAATTGATTAAAGACGAAGTAGGGGAAAGCGATTTTACCAAAAAATATGACTCACTAAAGGCCATGATTTTGGATTTGATAGAACAAGAGCTTGAATTGGTTGTTTCTTTTCACACCAATACAGAGGATAAAAAAGATTGGAATATGAAAGAAGTTTATGAGACTGTTAAAACTGTTTTCCCACTTTCAAATGATGAAAGAGAAGATTTACTTCACTTCAACCGCAATGGCAATGGAAAACTAGGGGACGTGGAAGTCCGTGATAAGATTTTGACATTTTTACTTGAAAAAGCCAAGGCTGAGTATGAAAAAATAGAAGCAGGGGTAGATAGTCAGTCCGAAGGTGAAGAAGGTGGAAATATGATGAAGGCAATTGAAAAAAATATTTTATTGCGTTCTATCGATAGTTTGTGGGTAGATCATTTGGTAGCGATTGATTATTTGCGTACTGGTATTGGTTTGCGTGGTTATGGTCAGCGTGATCCATTGGTAGAATACAAACGTGAGACTTATGCTATGTTCAACGGGCTTTTGGCTGGGGTGCAAAAAGAAATTGTTTATTCTTTTTATAAAGTAGGTGTTGGTTTGCAACTGGCTCCTAGTATAATGTCTGGTGACAAATTAGTTTTGAAAGGTGCTCAAAAGTCAGCGCCAGAGTCTGTAAAACTAGAAGGCAAAACTCGTAATGATGAAGGAAATAAAGTTGGAAGAAATGATGCTTGTCCTTGTGGTAGTGGAAAGAAGTATAAGAGGTGTTGTGGGAAATAAAGCATTGATTTAGACAAATTAAAACAGATTATATAAAGTAGAGACGCGATTTATCGCGTCTCTTTTTTTTAAATAAACAAAAACCCACCTACATTGTTCTCCTTCATCTATTTCTAATTTTTTAGAAACAAGGGAAGGGGCTGTAGGTGGTTTTTTTTTGAAGAAAGAGCAACGGTGTAGGTGGGTTTTGTAGTGGGGGTGAGATGGTGGGGTTCATTACTTGTCGGCGAACTCATTTCTAATGTCGTCTCCTTGAGAGCATTTGAAACAAGGGGAATCGTATACTTTGAGTGCGGTGTCGTCGACGAAATGGATTAGACAGAAGGCTGTCGATGTTTTTTCCTCCAGCCTTTCGCAGTAGAAGGTATCGCCACCGGGCTTTGCTGTGAGCCCAACACTGTTGACACCAGAGACGGTGTTTTCATTGCATACTGCGTATGATCTGCATCGGATGACTTGTACCATTTTTTTTCTTCCCTTTCAAAAAGAGCGAAATGTTCTTGTTGTGAAGATCAGGAACAGGCGAAGTCAGCGCGGATACGCCCTCCTTGTTGGCATTTCCAGCAGGGCGAGTCAGGCACCTTGAAGGCGTTGTCGTCAGCGAAACGTTGAAGACAGATAGCTGTCAGGGTTTCTTCCTGACAGTTTTTGCAGTAGAAAGAATCTGTGCCAGCCCTCTCGTCTTGAGGAAGAAGACAAAATGCAGAGCCGTTAATGACGTCTGTGCTATCTTGACCATCTCCATCGACATTGTCTATCTTTGGTCTGGGCTCATGATTTTGGTGGCGAGGTCCGGTGAAAAATCTCGGCTGAGTGTTTGGTGCTGACATGTACAGCCTAACCTTTCCAAGGAGTTAGAGCACTTCTTTTCGTCAATGTGATTATACAGAAAAAATATTTTTTGTCAAGTTGTTGTTAACCTGTTAATTACTCTTCTTGACGGTTTTTATTGTATAGTGTAAAATAGGTCTCACTGAAATATGGCTAAAAATCACATAAAATCTAATCTTCGCTCAAAGATACGTTGGGGCATGGTAGGTATACTTGCGCTTTTAGTAGTAGCAGGTTTTTTTGATGCTCCAGGATACTTTAATAACGGTATTAATAAAGTAAACGAAGTTACACATCTTGGTTTACCAAATATTCCAGACAAAGAATTTCGTCTTGGGTTAGATCTACAAGGTGGAGCTCATCTGGTTTACCAAGCTGATATATCAAATATAGCTGGTGATGAACGTGGTATTGCAGTTGAAGGTGTGCGTGATGTAATCGAACGTCGTGTCAATGGTTTTGGTGTAAGTGAACCAGTAGTACAGACCAATAAAGTTGGTGAGGATTATCGTATTATTGTAGAGCTACCCGGTGTGACAGATGTCAATGAAGCTATCAATATGATTGGTGAGACTCCTATTTTGGAATTCAAAGAACAAAATAATGAACCAGCTAGAGAATTGACTGTAGAAGAAAAACAAGATTTGGATAATTATAATAAAGAAGCCAAAACAAAAGCTAATGAAGTTTTACAAAAAATTAATACTGGAAATGGTCTGGCTGAAGTGGTAAATGAATATAGTGAAGATAATTTAAGCAAGAACAATGCTGGTTACATGAATTTTATTGGTGTAAATTCACCTTATCCAGAACTTTATGAATGGGCCGAGAATAATACTGAGGGTACTACTAGTAATAATTTAGTAGAATCATACGAAGGTTATAATATTTTACAACGTGGTGGGCAAAGAGCAGGGGATAAAGAAGTAAAAGTGGCTCACATTTTGATTTGTTATCTTGGAGCTGACAGCTGCGAAAGTCCAGTTTACACAAAAAAAGAAGCTTTGGAAAAAGCTCAAGAGATTTATAATGAAGCCAATGCTGATAATTTTGCTCAGTTGGCTCATCAGTATTCTACTGATCCAGGTTCAAAAGATAATGGTGGTGAATATGATTTTTTTGGTACAGGTATGATGGTTCCAGAATTTGAAACAGCTAGTTTTGAAGCCCAAGTCGGTGAGATTGTTGGTCCTGTAGAGACTCAATTTGGTTATCATGTTATTTATAAAAAAGATGAACGTACTTCTACAGAATACGAATTGTCTCGAGTTTTAGTTCGTACCAAAAAAGAAATTGATATCTTACCTCCACAAGATCCTTGGAAATTGACAGAATTATCTGGTAAACAGCTAGATAGAGCCGAGGTGGTGAGCGATCAACAGACAGGTGCTGTCCAGGTTTCCTTGCAGTTTGATAGCGAAGGTAAAGATTTGTTTGCTGAGATTACTGGTAGAAATGTAGGACAACCTGTGGCTATTTTTCTAGATGGCGAGCCTATCTCTGTCCCAACTGTAAATGAACCAATTCGTGACGGTAGAGCAGTTATTACTGGTGGTTTTGATTTGGTAGAAGCTAGATTGCTTTCTCAAAGACTTAATGCTGGTGCATTACCTGTTCCAGTAGAACTTATTTCACAACAAAGCGTCGGGGCTACTCTAGGTGCAAAATCTTTAGAAACAAGTCTAAAAGCTGGTATCGCAGGTATCCTCATTGTTATGCTTTTCATGCTTCTGTATTATCGTCTGCCAGGATTTTTATCAGTAATTGCCCTGTCTCTTTATGTGGTGGTTTTATTAGCTTTATTTAAATTGATTGGTGTAACACTTACTTTGGCTGGTATTGCTGGTATGATTTTGTCTATCGGTATGGCGGTTGATGCTAATGTCCTTATTTTTGAACGTATAAAAGAAGAATTGCGTGAAGGTAAGAGTTTGAAAGCTGCTATTGAAGAAGGTTTCCTACGTGCTTGGACTTCAATTCGCGATGGCAATTTATCCACACTACTTACTTGTGTACTGTTGATCTGGTTTGGTACTAGTTTTGTGCAAGGTTTTGCTATTACTTTGGCAATTGGTGTTTTGTTAAGTATGTTTTCTGCTATTACTATTACTCGTCTTATGCTTAGGTTCGTAGAGCCTTGGTTTAGTGAATATGGTAACTGGTTATTTTTAGGTTATAAAAAGAGAGAAGAATAATATGATAAATATAATTAAATATAGAAAAATTCCTTTTACAATCTCTGCCATTTTGTTTGTGGTGAGTCTTATTTTAATTTTAACTATTGGTTTGAAACCTAGTATTGATTTTACTGGTGGTTCACTTTTGGAAGTTAGTTTTACTGGTGAAAGACCTACTGTGACTGAAGTACAAACAAGTTTAGCAGAAATAGATTTTGATTTGGGAGAAGTGATAGTCCAACCATCAGAAGAGTCAAATATATTGCTACGCATGCGTTTTGTTTCTGAAGAAGAACATCAATTAGTTTTGGCTCAGATAAGAAAGAGTTTCGAAGTTTCTAATGACGAAAGTAATTTACTGGTTGAAGGAGAGGGTGATGTGATAGTTGAAGTTGAGACTGGTGATAATATTGAAAATTTTAATCAAAATAGAGTATTAGAAGAGAGAATTGAAACTATTGGTCCTGCAATTAGTTCGCATCTTCGTAGCAGGGCTATTTATGCTGTTATCGCGGTAGTTATTGCGATTGTTTTGTATGTTGCTTATGCTTTTCGTAAAGTTTCAAAACCGGTGCAATCATGGAAATATGGTTTGTCGGCTGTTGTTGCTCTTGTCCATGATGTGACATTTACTATGGGTATATTTGTATTACTTGGTAAATATCTGAATGTAGAAGTTGGTATTCCGTTCGTTGTGGCTTTGCTTACTATTTTGGGTTATTCAGTCAACGATTCAATTGTGGTGTTTGATAGGGTTCGTGAAAATTTAATTAAACGTAGCGCCGAGAGATTTTCCGAAATGGTGAATATGGGTGTTAACCAGACTTTAGTTAGATCATTTAATACTTCTCTGACAACTTTGATAGTTTTATTTGCTTTGTTCTTGTTTGGTGGTGAATCTATCAAATATTTTGCTTTGGCTTTGATTGTCGGTATTCTTTCTGGTACCTATTCCTCTATATTTTTAGCTAGTCCTTTGTTAGTGGTTTGGGAGAGACTAAAGAAAAGAAAAGTTTAGTTTTACACAAATATCCAGAGACCCCCTATGGGGGTTTTTTGTTTTGTGATATAATGCAGTCAGTCAAGAGTAGAAAGTTTATAAAGTATATATTAAGTTTAAAATATTATTTATTAGATTTTTCATTTTTGATTTTATGAACTTTTAACCTTTGTTTTATGACAGACAAATTTATTCGTCATTTTATTTCTTTACTGGCAACCGTAATAATTTTTTTGGCATGGTTTGCTGGGTACCGTTGTGGTATGAATGGCTGGTGGTGGGTTGGATTCGGTTCCCTTATAACCTATGGGGCAGTTTATGCTGCACTTAAAGTTTAATAATTAATATGGACTTTGGTTTGTTTATACTGGATTTTAGTTTTCTGGACCAACCTACTTTTTTTGTAGTTTGGGACTTGTTTGCTTTGTTTGTTTGGTTGGTATTTTTGTGGGGGTTATTTTATGCTTTATTTTATTTGGTAGCTAGTTACAAGAGAAAACTTTGGAAAAAGAAAAATTGGAATAATATTTTATTGGCAATAGATATTCCACCAGAAAATGTACAAACACCAATGGCAGTTGAACAATTGTTTGCACAGATTTTTTCTGTAATGGACCCTCCGAGTATTGGTATGAAATACTGGCGAGGTTTTCAACAATATCAGTTTAGTTTTGAGATTATTAGTATTGGGGGTTATATCCAATTTTTAATTAGAACCAATGAAAAGTTTCGTGATGTAGTCGAAGCAGCTGTCTATGCTCAGTATCCAGATGCTGAAGTTACTGAGGTTGAGGATTATACCACAGCTATTCCTACAAAATATCCTAATGATACCCATAATATCTGGGCAGCTGATTTTGCTTTGAATGAACACTATGCTTTTCCTCTTAGAATGTACAAAGAATTTGAACATAATATTTCCAAAGATACAGTTTTAAAAGATCCGATGGGAACTTTTTTAGAAAGTTTTTCTCGTATCGGTCCTGGTGAACAAATGTGGTTTCAAATTATAATTGAACCATTACCAGAAGGTAAATGGAAAGAAAAATGTATTGAAAAAATTAAAGAATTGATTGGAGAAAAATCGACTTCCGGTGGGTCTGCTTTTTTGGATGCTTTGACTGATAATTTTATTACCAAAGAGATTGGTAAAAGTTTTGAAGAAATAAATGCCCAGGTATCTGGTACTCTTAGAACAGAAGATAGTGGGTCAAGCAGTTATAAGGACGACGGCGGGCCACCAAATCAAATTCTTTATCTTACTCCAGGTAAAAAGAAATTACTCGAAGCTATGGAAGAAAAAATTAGTAAGATTGGTTTCAAGAGTAAAATAAGAACTATTTATATTGCCAAAAAAGAAATTTATAATCCATCTCGTGGAGTAAATTCTTTGGTGGGAGCTATCAATCAATTCAATATTCCAACCTCAAACATGCTTTTGCCAAAATATGTTACCTCTACTGAATATTTATTTGCTGAACAAAGAAAAGATCTTAGAAGGACGGCTTTGATGGGTGCTTATAAAAAACGTAATCCGTGGATAGGTAGACCAAGATATGTTTTGAACATAGAAGAATTGGCGACTTTGTGGCATTTTCCAATGTCTCATGTGAAAACTCCTCTCGTACAAAAAGCAGCTCTAAAGACAGCCGAACCACCATCCAATTTGGCTGTTGACCTCGGTTTGCCGACTGAAGCCGAAAATGAATTACAACAAGCAATTGAAGTCGAAGCCAAAAGAGACAGTAGATATAAGACTGATTCTGGAGAAGAGATTCATTATGAGGATATGGGCTAGGTCATTTAATTATCTAATCATTTAACCACCTAACCATGGTGGTTTTTGGACTATTGATTTATAAAGTAAAATAAGGTATTATTCAATTATTATCCGCCTTCGTTAAAGCTTCGGTGGACAAGTAATCGATATATGAGTGATATAGACGAGATAAAAAATAAAGTAGGGGTAGAAGAATTGATAGGTGAATACGTTCAGTTGAAGCCTGCAGGGATTAATAAAAAGGGCCTGTGCCCTTTTCATAACGAAAAGACCCCCTCTTTTGTAGTAAATAGTGAGCGTGGCAGCTGGCATTGTTTTGGTTGTGGTAAGGGTGGGGACATTTTTACTTTTATAGAAGAAATGGAAGGTATGGAATTCAAAGAAGCTTTAAAATATTTGGCAGACAGAGCCGGTATTCAATTAACAAATAATTTTAAGACAGAAGTAAATTCTAGTCAAAAAAATAGAATAAAAGAAATAAATACTGAGGCGGCTAGATTTTTTCATAATTTTCTTGTGAAACTAGAATCTAGTAAATCAGCATTAGATTATTTACACAATCGTGGATTGACGGATGAAACAATAGAAGAGTGGCAAGTTGGTTTTGTACCAGAGCAGTGGGATTTACTGACGCAGTATTTAATGAAAAAAGGTTTTGGAATAGATGATTTGGTGGGGGCTGGTCTCACTATAAAAAAAGAAGGTGCTGACTCTTCATCTTTGCGTGGTTTTTATGATCGTTTTCGTGGGCGTATTATGTTTCCTATTTGGAATGTACACGGTGAAGTAGTTGGATTTACTGGGCGTGTGTTAGTAGAAACAGAAAAGAGTGGTGGTAAATATGTAAATACACCTCAAACTGTTGTTTATGATAAGTCCAGTGTTATTTATGGTCTCAATAAATCTAAAAAAGAAATTAAATCTAGGGATTTGATAGTAATGGTAGAAGGTCAGATGGATGTGATTGCTTGTCATCAAGTTGGTATGAAAAATGTAGTGGCTTCATCGGGGACGGCTTTGACTGAAAATCAAATAAAACTTCTAAAACGTTATTCAGGAAATATAAACATGTCATTCGATATGGATGAGGCTGGTCAGAATGCAGCCAAACGAGGTATTGATATTGCTTTGCTTGCTGGGATGGATGTAAAAGTAATCCGTGTGCCTGAGGGTAAAGGTAAAGATCCAGATGAATGTATAAAACAAAACAAACAAGTTTGGTTTGATTCGGTGGACAAGGCTCAAAATGTAATGCAATGGTATTTTGAAAAGGTTTTGTCAGGGGTTGATTTGTCGAGTCCACATGATAAACAAAAAGTGGCTAACAATTTATTAAAAGAAATAGCCTTGATTCCATTTGCTGTAGAACAAGATCATTGGTTAAAAGAACTTGGTGGTAATATTGGAGTTGATGTTAGTGTGCTTAGGGAAGATTTAAAAAAAATTAAAAGTCCACAGCCTACAGCCTACAGTCCAGTTGAAAAAAAAGTAGATAATAAAGAGATCATTAAAATAGAAAAAACTAAATTTGATATATTGTTGGAACAGGCTTTTTCTTTGCTTCTAAAATATCCTGAACTTGTGTCTGAATTGCCAGATGGTTTTGAAAAGTATTTATCAACAGAAGTGTATAAGTCTCTTTACCAAGGGATAAAGACAGGGTATAATGTAGACAAGCTGTGTGAAGTAGCTAATTTCGGGACCCAAGAAAATTTGGTAGATATATTGCTGATGAAATTGGAATGGGAATTTGCTGATATGAAAATTGAAACCGCGAAAAAAGAATTAGCCAAACTTTCAAGTTCTATTCAGGAAGAAGCAATAAAGAGTAAAAGAAGAGAACTGCAAATAAAAATTGAATTAGCTGAAAAAGAAGGTAATCAGGAAGAACTAAAAAAACTAATTGAAGAGTTTAAAAATTTATGAAAAAAACCTTAAGTGCTGGTGGTATAGTTTTAAATGATAAGGGTCAGGTTTTACTAATTCATCAGGTTGAAGGTGATGCTTGGTGTTTTCCAAAAGGACACGTGGAAGAGGGCGAAGACCTGTTGAGGGCGGCTGAAAGAGAAGTTTATGAAGAGACAGGGGTTAGTAAAATTGAATTTGTGAAAGAGCTAGGTGTCTACGGGAGATTTAAACACGGGGGTATTGATAAGTCTGAATTTAAAACAATAAATTTATTTCTTTTCAAAACCAACGAGACTAAATTAAAAGCTAATTTTGAAGATACCGATCAGGCGACTTGGTTTAATAAGGGTGAAGTAGTTGAGGTTTTAAAATATAAGGAAGATAAGGATTTTTATATTAAAATTATTAAACAATTAATTTAATTAACCAATACGTTGAATGCCTAGAAAAAAGGCTACAACCAAAACAACAGCTCAAAAAGCCGGAAAAGCTGTAAAAGCTAAAAAGGCAATAAGAGTAAAAAAAACAGTCCGAAAGATTGTTTCCAAGGCCAAAAAAGCCATTAAAAAACCTGCGAGAAAAACAGCAGCCAAAAAATCATCAAAAAAGGCTACCGCAACTCGCAAAATCAAAGCAACTAAAAAAGTTGCAAAAAAAACAATAGTAAAAAAGAAAACAACTCGTGGCAAAGCAACCTCAAAAGTTGCCAGTAAAAAACGAGCTGTAAAAAAGATTTCAAAACCAAAGAAAAAAGTAGTTAGAAAAGGCCGACCAAAAAAGGTCAAACTCGAGATACGTCTAGAAGATATCAAGGAGCCAACTGCTACGCAGATTTGGAATTTGGTACAAAGAGGGCGTGGTCGGGGCTTTTTGACAGAGATAGAAGTTCTAGCTACATTTCCTTATTTAGAACATTATTTACATTTGTACGAAGATTTTTTGGAGACCTCAGATAGGAATGGTCTAACTATTGCAGAAATGCGAGAAGGTTTACTTGGTTCTGTACAGGCCCAGGAGCGTAAAGATAAATTGCAACAATTTCAAGGCGAACAACCAGATTTAGAAGCTGGAACTTCTTTTGATTTGGGGGCGATTTCTCAAGATTCTATTCAGATGTATTTGCGTGAGATTGGTAAGATTCCACTTTTGACAGCTGATGAAGAAGTCTCTTTGGCCAAGCGTCAAGAAAGAGGGGACAAAGAAGCCGACAAGAAACTTATTGAAGCTAACTTGCGTTTGGTAGTTTCTATTGCCAAGAAATTTGTTGGTAAATCTTTGTCATTACTCGACTTGATTCAGGAAGGTAATATTGGACTTTTTAGAGCAGTGAAAAAATTTGATTATCGTCGTGGTTATAAGTTTTCTACTTATGCTACTTGGTGGATAAGGCAGGCTATTACTAGAGCTTTGGCCGATCAGTCTCGTACGATTCGTATTCCAGTGCACATGGTAGAAACTATAAATCGTTTTCAACAAATGCACAGAAGATTGTTACAAGACTTAGGTCGTGATCCAACTCCAGAAGAGCTAGCGGCTGAAATGGGAGAAGAGTTAGAAAAAGTAAAACATATTATCAAAATTTCTCAGGATACTGTTTCTCTTGAAACTTCTGTTGGTGACGACGACGATGATGATTCATCATTATCTGACTTTATCGAAGATATCAAAACTGTCACACCTTCGCAAGCTGCAGGTAGAGAATTACTACGTGATTATATCCAAGATGCTTTGCGAGATTTGTCTCCGCGTGAACAAAAGATTTTGGAAATGCGTTTTGGTCTGGGTGATGGTGTTACCCATACTTTGGAAGAAGTGGGTCGTGAGTTTGATGTGACTCGTGAGCGTATTCGTCAAATTGAAGCTAAGGCTCTTGAAAAAATTCAGACATTTAGTGTGGTTGAGAAGTTGAGAGATTACTAAGCATTGATTTAAACAAATTTAAACAGAAAGAAATCCCCAAGGGGATTTCTTTTTATAATCTGTATTAATCAGTTTAAATCAATGCTACCACATTCCACCAAGCTTCGATATAATCTGGGCGTTTGTTTTGATATTTTAGGTAATAAGCGTGTTCCCAGAGATCAAGCGTTAAAATCGGTTCATGACCAAGTTCGTAGGGTGTTTCTTGGTTTGGAAGAGAATAAATTTTTAGTTTTTTGTTTTCGTCTCTCACAAGCCAAGTCCAACCAGAACCAAAATGAGTTTTGGCTGAATTGTTAAACTCTTCTTTCATACTATCAACTGAACCAAAGTTTTGTTCTATTTCCATTACTAGATTATCATCCACATCTTTTTCCGGCCCCATGATAGACCAGAAGATATTATGATTGATATAACCTCCACCATGATTACGGATTTTTTGTTTGTCTTCTGTGCTAACATTTAAACTGCGAAGTTTACGCAATATATTTTCAGGAGACATGTCTTGTAGTTCAGGATTATTTTCTAATACTTTGTTGAAATTATCACAATAAGCTTGATGATGCTTTGAATAGTGTATCTCCATAGTTTGTGCATCAATGTGTGGTTCTAGAGCGTCAAAGGAATAAGTGAGTTCAGGTAATTTATGCATAATATTTTATTTAAGAATAATAATTCATACTACTCCAGTATATATTACCTTGATTTATAAGGTCAATGGGGATAAGTTGACTATGGGTTAAGACTGGATTATAATATACATCATTAAATCTTCAATTTTATTTTTATGAAACCAACTAACTTAAAGACTAAAATTTTCCTAGATAGTGGAGATCCTACTGAGACCAAGGAATTGTTAGAAATAATGGATGATTTTGAAGGGCAGACTACCAACCCCTCTCTGTTCGCCAAAAATCCAGCTGTGAAGGCTAGAATAGAGACAGGAGATAAATATACTAAGGAAGAGGTCTACGAAGCCTATAAAGACATTGTAGTGCAAATTTCCGAATTATTACCAAAAGGCTCAGTTTCAGTAGAGGTTTATGCTGATCATAATACTGACGTGGAAGAAGTATTGTCTCAAGCTCGAGAGATGAATTCTTGGATTCCAAATGCACATATCAAACTTCCTCTGACAAAAAATTGTCTAGAAGCAGCTGAGGTGTTAATAAAAGAAGGTGTTAGATTAAATATCACTTTAGTTTTTAGTCAACAACAGGCTGCGGCTATCTATTCTGCTACTAAAGGCGCCACCAAAGGTCAAGTTTATTTGTCACCATTTATAGGACGTTTAGGCGACAGAGGAGAAGATGGTATGAGCTATATCGCCAATGTCTTGCAAATGTACAAAGCAGGGGATGGTCATGTGGAAGTTTTATCTGCTAGCATAAGAAATTATGACCATTTGCTTGAATGTTTCAAGCTTGAATCTGATATCGTCACTGTACCAGGTAAAATTTTACGTGAATGGGTAGAAAAAGATTTTTATGTGCCAGATGAAGCTTGGCAGTATGATGGTGGTGAGCTAAAACAGCTGCCTTATGAAGAAATAGATTTGAATAAAGATTGGCAAGAATATGATATACAACATGATCTGACTGATTCTGGAATTGAAAAGTTTGTGGCAGATTGGGACAGTTTGGTTCAATAAAAAAATATAGAAGTGAATACATACGAATTGCGAATCTGTACGAATTTTCGAAATTTAAAAAATGGTAAAGTTGTTTAATTTTACTATATCATGTATAATTAGTATGCTTTGTTAAATTAATTAGTTTTGTTATGAAAAAAATATTTTTAGGATTGGTCATTACTGTGTTAGCCGTAGGAATATTTATTCCTCAGTTTTTGTTTGCTCAGGAAAATCCAAATGATCCAAATGATCAAAATTTGGAAAAAATAGAATACACATTGTTTTATTCGCAAACATGTCCGCATTGTCAGGCAGAAATAAAATTTTTAAATAAAGAAATAGTGCCAAAATACGGCGATTATCTTGATTTAAAAATGTATGATGTAGCGACTTCTGAAGGGCAAGAATTAATTACTCAGTTTGGTTATTTTTATAAAGTTGATATTAGAGGGGTGCCAGTAGCCTTTATTGGTGGGCAGGTGGTCAATGGTTATGGTAAAGATGATACCACTGGTGCCGAGATTATGTCTATCATTGAAAATAGATTGGCAGAAAAAGGTTTGATAGAAAAAGAAATATCAGAAGATCAGTGTGAATTGGCTGATAATTCTTGTATTCACGTTCCAGTTTTGGGTAGAATAGATGCCAAAACAATCTCCTTACCTATTTTGACAATTATTGTTGGATTGCTTGATGGTTTCAATCCTTGTGCTATGTGGGTTCTATTGTTTTTGATTTCGCTTTTGCTTGGTATGGAAGACAAGAGGCGGATGTGGTTGCTTGGTTCTATTTTTATTTTAGCTTCGGGAATTGTTTACTTTATTTTTATGGCCGCCTGGCTCCAGTTCCTTATGTTTATTGGGATGATTCTCATAATAAGACTATTGATTGGTGGTTTGGCAGTTTATATGGGCGGTAAATCTATTAGAAGTTTTTGGAAAAATAGAAAAGCCGATGGTGTCGTTTGTGAAGTTTCAAATAAAGAAGGCACTAGAAAAACTTTTGATAAAATAAAAGATATTGTTCATAAAAAAAGCTTATTTTTATCTATTATAGGTATTATAATTTTGGGTTTTTCTGTAAATTTAGTTGAACTGGCTTGTAGTGCAGGTTTTCCGGCAATATTTACACAGATTCTCTCTATGGCAGATATTGCTATGTGGCAGAAGTATATGTACATGGTGGGTTATATCATATTTTATATGATAGATGATATGGTTATATTTGTAATAGCCATGCTGACTCTGCAGTCAAAGGCTCTTGGTGGTAAATATGCTAAATATACAAATTTGATAGCTGGAATTTTAATATTTACTCTTGGGTTATTACTTATTTTGAAGCCGGAGTGGTTGATGTTTTCTTAAGCATTGATTTAAACTGAACTAGATTGATTTATACAGATTAAAAAACACTCGGGAGAGTGTTTTTTTTTGGTGAAAAATAATGTATTTCGTATAACGTTTCAGAATATGCGATGTTTGGTAGGGCTATAATATCGCGAAGCGGTAGCCCTGCCAAATATGGGTGGAATGAGGAGGAGGTACGACGACGAATGAAACCGCATATTCTGTGTTATATGCTGTTGTACCCGTCCTTATTTAGTGGAAAGTATTACTACTCCAACTATTATCAACGCTATTGCCAAATAATGAATTGGATTTATTGTTTCTTTTAGAAAAGTCAGGCCAAGAACAGCTCCGACTAAAATAGAACCACCTATAATTATTGGAATTCCGACTGAAGCTGAAACGCCTTTTGAAAATACAAAAAATGATGTTATTTCTGCCAGTCCAACAAAAACACCAGCAAGGACTGCAAACCAGACACCTTTTTGAGATATTTCTAAGGGGGTGTTCGTCATCTTCATTATTAGTAAAATGACCCCACCTAAAAGTGCGGCTACAACTTGAAGAATTACAGCACCAACTATTTGGTTGATGTGGCCTGACGCTACTTTTATGAAAACATTATACGCTCCATAAAAGCCTGCTGTCATTAGTGCTAAAAAAATCCAATTCATATTTTTATTTTAACAGATTAGGACACAATGGCATATAACGTTCGCGTATATGAGATGTCCCGAGAATACGGGATATGGGAGAGGTTTTT
>CAZRUM010000021.1:0-15394 GCA_964603435.1 uncultured Gammaproteobacteria bacterium
ACTTGAATTTTAGCATATTATATGATATCCTTCAACCAATATTTTTAAGCTTTTCCTATGTTCAAAAACTTTGAAGAAACACTCACTTTTGATGATGTTTTACTTGTACCGCAAGAATCTGAGATTATACCTAAGGATGCTGTCTTGCATACCCAGCTTACCACAGGTATTAATTTGAATATTCCTTTTCTCAGTGCTCCTATGGATACTGTGACTGAGCATGAGATGGCCATTGCCATGGCTTTGTCTGGTGGTATTGGAATTATACATAAAAATTTATCTATTGAAAATCAAGTGAGAGAGGTTAAAAAAGTAAAAAGATTTAAGAATGGTTTTATTGAAAATCCTTTGACAGTAGGTCCTGATGACAAGATTAGTGATGTTGTAGCTATTCGTGAAAAATATGGTTATAAGAAAAATCCAGTAGTTGATGAAAGTGGAAAGTTGATTGGTATGATTAGTGATACCGATTATTTTATTTCAGAAGATGAAGATGTGTTGGTAAAAGACAAGATGAAAAAATTGGAAGATATAACAGTCGTCAGAGAAGGTATTAGTTTGGAAGATGCTAATAAAACAATTAAAGATGAGTGTCTGCGTACATTGTGTGTGACTGATAGGGAAGGAAAGTTGCTTAGTATTGTGACGCGTCGTGATATTGAGAAAAATGCTATGTATCCGGAAGCTAGTAAAAATGATTCAAAGCAATTACGTGTCGGAGCGGCCGTTAGTGTGGGAAAACCCGCCATTGAACGTGCTACAGCTTTGGTAAAGGCTGGTGTAGATGTGCTCGTAATTGATACAGCCCATGGACATTCAAAAGGTGTAATTGATACAGTTAGTAGTATTAGAGAAATGTTTCCAGAACAACAAATTATTGCTGGGAATATCGCCACAACTGAAGCTGCTAAAGCCTTGGTAAAAGCTGGTGCTAACGCTGTAAAAGTGGGGATTGGTCCTGGTTCTATTTGTACTACTAGGATAGTGGCTGGAATAGGTGTGCCACAGCTCTCTGCAATTTTTGAAGTAGCTAGGGGTGTGGCTGGAAAAGTACCAGTCATAGCTGATGGTGGAATAAAAACTTCAGGTGATGTAGTAAAAGCATTGGCCGCCGGTGCTAGTACTGTGATGATGGGAAATATGTTTGCTGGTACTGATGAATCTCCTGGGAGAGTAGAATTTATCGATGGTAGAATGTACAAGCTTTATCGTGGTATGGGAAGTATCGATGCTATGGAAGTGGGTAGTAAAGATCGTTATGGTCAGGGCGATGTAAAACAAAAGCAAAAATTTGTTCCAGAGGGTGTGTCTGGTCGTGTACCTTACAAAGGTCAGGTAGATAGAATTCTTTATCAGATGGCCGGAGGTCTTAGAAGTGGTATGGGCTACAATGGCGCCGTCACTATTACTGAATTACAAAAGAAAGCTAGATTTGTAAAAATTACTGGTTCAAGTTTGAAAGAAAGTCATCCACATGATTTGCGTAAGATTGATTCGGCACCGAATTACGAAGTGGAATAACACGAATCACGAAACACATACCACATAACACATAACACATAACACATAACACATAACACATAACACAAACCAATTTTAAAGTAGAGACGCGATTAATCGCGTCTCTACTTTTGTTTTATTGACGAAAAATATTATTTGTGATAAGTTTTATATAGTAGTGCTTCACAATTCATCTTACATATAAGGAGGATAACATGGTTGATAGAACAAGTTTGTCCTCCACTCAAATAGATGAGCGTGAGGAAGAAGCAAGAAGAATTGATAGGGAACTTTCTAAGATTCCTAGAAACAGGATGGTACGTATTGTACTGTGTGTAGCTGTTATCCTGGGATGGTTCAACATGTCCCTTGGGGAACAGGGGTTTAGTTGTAGAGATTGGTGGCAGCCTGAGACTTCATCTGACCCCATCTTGGTCTACCAGGTTGTGGGAGAACAGGTTCATTTCTGTCTTGGGCAGGACGAAATCCTGAATTGTATTGTGAACGGTCTGAAGCAACGAGTTCGGGAATTTCTTCCTGGGTCGTCTGCTGGCGAAGGTTGCCAGAATCGGCTCGATTTCCCTGTTTTGGAGGTGTTTGAGAATTTTCTTCTCGCCCCTCCGTAGCCATGTTTGTTCTTTTTAGGAGGCGGTGTTGTCTTTCTTGACGCACCGGCATTCCTTAGTGTTTGTATAAAATTGTAGATACTGAAGAAAAAAATACCCGTCGATTTGACGGGTATTTTTATAATACACATTTCACTCCGTTATCATTCACTACAATGCAAAAGATTATAATGAGTGGGGAATGGGAGTGAAGGTGGGGGTGTTCGTTAGCGGTGGTTGCGGAGCTGTCCGTAGAAGCAGGAGTTGTCGTTACTGTCGAGTCCATAGTAGAAGACCTGCTCGTTGTGGTGGCCGAAGATGTGTTCATCTGTCTCGTCTGCTGTCTTCCATAGGAGGCATAGTTCGTGCCCTTGATCTTCAAGATCTTTCAGGGCTTTTTGAAGCTCGGCACTTTGGAAGCATGCGGACTGCAGTGTCCAGCCGTGTACATGGGGGGGAGATGGGTAACACTTCTGAGGGGTGTTCTCGTTGCAACTTTTAGCTTTGGGAAGTGTCTCCTCTTCGCCCGTCTCGTTGTCGCAGTCGTTGTCCACGTCGTTGATGATCTCAGCTGTGTCGAGAACATCAGGTGTGTCGACGTAGGGGTAGGACTCGGTGAGGGTTTGGATGCTCTGGAGAGTGACGCCGACGTCTTCTTTGTCAGAGTCACAGCTTCTCCAAATACCCATAGCTATAAGAGGTATGATAATGAGGACAAGAAGCGCTATCGCCAGGACAAAACCTTTGTTGTTAGACTTCATGTCAGCCTCTTTCCTTGTGCGGTTTTAAATATCGCGTGAAGTTTGGTATGTTCACTTGTGAACTGTGCAGTATTTAACACTAAAAAATCCCTTTTGTCAAGGAATTTTTTTATGAAATAAAAAACCGCATGTAGTAATGCAGTTTTTGTTTTAAATACAACGGGATCCTTCGACTCGTTACACTCGCTCAGGATTTATCAGTGTTTAAAACATCTCGCTCCAGTAAACACCATGGCGATATCATGTTCGTTGCAGGCTTGGATCACTTCTTCGTCTTTTATACTTCCACCAGGTTGGATTATAGTTTTTATGCCAGTAGAAGCAATTTTATCAATACTGTCGCGGAAAGGAAAGAAAGCATCAGAAGCTAGGATTGAATCTTGAATTTTATCACCTGATTTACTTATTGCAATATCTACCGCATCAACCCGAGAAACTTGTCCTGGACCGATACCGAGAGTTACATTGTTTTTGGCAGTAAGAATTCCATTTGATTTTACGTGTTTTAGAACTTTCCAAGCAAAAAGCATGGTATCTATTTCTTCTTTGCTTGGTTGTTTTTCTGTGACAACTTTTAGATCTGACTCTGTGGTAACTTTGGTATCAATATCTTGAACAAGTAGACCTCCATTGATATATTTTGTTTCTTGTTTATTTTCAATTGGTTTCATCTCTCCAAGTTCGAGCACTCTCATGTTTTTCTTTTTTGCAAGAATTTCAAGTGATCCTTCTTCGTAGCTAGGGGCCAAAACAATTTCTGCAAAGACTTTTATAATTTCCTCTGCAATTTCAGTTGTACACGGTCTATTAATGGAAATAACACCACCAAAAGCAGACATAGCGTCAGCATTGTAGGCTTGTTTAAATACTTCAGTGATATTTTTTCCCGTGGCCACACCACATGGATTAGCATGTTTTACCACCACACAAGAGGGTTCAGTAAATTCTTGCAAAGTAGCGAGAGCCCCGTCCGCATCATTTAGATTGTTGTAAGACAGTTGTTTACCTTGGTGTATTTTTGCATTTAGCAAATTATTTTCAGTGTTGTTTGGTTCAATATAGACTGCTGCATCCTGATGAGGATTTTCTCCATAGCGCAAGTCATAATGTTTTTTGTAAGTAAGAGAAAAGTCTTCACTAAATTTTTCTTGTTTGAAATAATTGTGAATAATAGTGTCGTAGCTAGCAGTGTGTCCAAAGGCTTTGGCAGAAAGTACTCTCCTAGTTTCAAAAGTTAGTCCGCCAGATTTCAATTCATCTAGTAGGGGAGTATAATCTGCTGGATCTATCACGACACCACACCAACCGATATTTTTAGCAGCGCTACGTATCATAGTTGGTCCACCAATATCAATATTTTCAATAGCCATTTCATCCGTTACATCTGGTTTTTGAATAGTTTCGGAAAATGGATATAAATTTACAACGACCAAATCAATCCATTTTATATTATTTTCTTCTGCGACCTGAGCATGTTCATCACGCAATCCCAATATTCCACCATGTACAAGAGGGTGAAGAGTTTTTACACGCCCACCCATCATCTCTGGGAAACTAGTGAAGTCAGAAATTTCCATAGCAGGAACACCAGCTTCGGTAATAGTTTTGAAAGTTCCACCAGTAGAAATAATTTCTACTCCAAGTTCGTTCAGACTTTTAGCAAGGTCAACAATACCTTCTTTGTTTGAGACGGAAATAAGTGCACGTTTTATTTTTATGGTGTCTTGATTCATATTTTTTTTGTCATCCTGAGGGAGCCCGAGCGACCGAAGGATCTTTCGGAGTCTGATATCTTGGGCTACATCAGATAAGTGTGATTAAATATTTTATTCTTCGTCAGATCCCTACGTCGCCCTGCAGGGCTCCTCAGGATGAGTGTTTATAGCTTCTACAAAAGCTTCTCCTTCTAATTTTTGAACTTTTGTTTTTAAAGTGTCTGGTGTTTCGTTTGGTTCTATACTACATTTTTTTTGAATTAAAATTTCTCCACCATCAACTGTTTCGTCTACATAGTGAATCGTGCAACCAGTTTCAGTTTCACCAGCTTTTAGAACTTCTTCATGAACGTTTGTATCCATGCCACCAGCAAATTTTGGTAGAAGTGATGGATGAACATTTAAAATTTTATTTCTGTATTTTTCTATAAAAACAGGGGAGAGTATACGCATCCAACCAATTAGTAAAACCAAATCAATTTCATAATTAGATAATTCAGAAATTAATCTAGTGTCATAATCTTCTCTAGATTCTCCCGGGTTTTTTTCAATATAGATATTTTTTATATCATGTTTTTTTGCGCGTTCAAGAATATAAGCATCTGATTTGTTGCTGATGACAATTTCAATTTTTGCATCCAGTTCTCCAGCTTCAATTGCATCAATTATTGCTTGCATGTCTGTACCACGAGTAGAGCCAAGAATTGCTAGTTTTTTCATATTGCAAGTGGATTAAAACCTTTGTCTTTTAAAGTTTGTGTTGGTAAAAAGAGTGGTTTTGGTAATTCTTCCCAAGAAAACCAATCCCATTTTTCACATTTTTCTGGTTCCATTATTTTTACTTCACCAGAATCATAATCAGTTAACATGTAAATAGTGATATAGTGTTTATCTTCTTTTTTAAATAAATCATTTGTCGCCGTGACAAAACGGATGTTTTTTATTTTTATACCAGCTTCTTCCATGGTTTCGCGTCTGGCACATTCTTCCCATGTTTCATTAAATTCCAAATGACCGCCTGGGGCATTCCATGTTCCTTCACCGTGGGCGCCTTTTCTTTTACCAAAAAGAAATTTGTCATCTTTTTTTATTAATACTCCTAGGCCAACTTTTGGTCTTTTTGTTTTTTCCATATATTAACTTCTTAATTCTTTCATCATATCAACACGTTTTTGAATCAACTCTTCTGTGCCGATGTCTTCTCGATGAAATAAGGGTCCTTTGATTTTATTAATTTCAGACTCGGCAATAATTTGAGCTTCTGCAATGGTGTCGGCTACTCCAACTACAGCGACAGTGCGAGAGCCAATTTCATATAGCCCATCTTCACGCTGATCAACTGAGGCTAGGTAGAGTCTGTTTTTATCTTCCACTTCACTAATATCAATCTTTTCATTTTTTACTGGACTATCCGGATAACCATTGGGTACTGCATATTTACAAACTGTAGCTTTATTGGCAAATTTTGCATGATCTTGAGTCAAGTTACCCTCAGTTATTGCTTGGCAAAGCTCTACAAAGTCGGAGGAGAGAATTGCTAAAACATTTTCTGCTTCTGGGTCACCAAGACGTGCATTATATTCAATAAGTTTAACGCCATTTTTTGTGACCATAAAACCACCATAGAGAATACCTTTATAACCTTCACCAAATTTATCACGCAGGGCATCACAAGTTTTTTGATTTATATCCTGTGCAGTTTTGATATCCCCGTCAGTTAGGAAAGGTAAACTGTGATTGGCATCAGAATAAGTTCCCATACCACCAGTATTTAGGCCGGTATCTCCTGCAAAAGCACGTTTGTGGTCCTGTACAGCTGGCATGTGCGCCAAATGCTCTCCATCACAAAAACTCATGAGAGAAAACTCTTGTCCAATAAATTTTTCTTCTATTACAAAACTCCCACCGTCAGAAATTAACTCTTCACAATAAGCTAAGGCTTCAGCGTGCGAATGAAGATGGTCTCCTGCTACTTTTACACCCTTACCACCCATTAGTCCATCGTATTTCACAACATAAAGTTCACCCAGTTCTTCTAGAAATTCTTTTACACCATCCAGACTAGAAAAGTTTTTATATTTTGGACTGCCTGGAATTTTATAATCAGTTGTGAGGTCTCGGGTAAAAGCTTTACTACTTTCTAGCTGAGCCAAGTTTTTCTTTGGTCCGACAGTTGGAATATTATTTTTCCACAGAATATCTGCTACACCAGCAGACAGAGGACCTTCTGGACCAATAAAAGCCAGCTCAATATTATTGGTCTTAGCAAAGTGTAAAACAACTTCTGGATCAGAAATTTTATCTACATTATAGCCAGTAGAGATTTCTTTTATGCCGGGATTATTACTAGAAGCTAGACAAAATAAATTTGGATTTTGTGGTGAGTTTTTGAAAGCACGAGTAATAGCATGTTCGCGAGCTCCAGAGCCAATTATTAATACATTCATATATTACATTTTATTGTTATTTCTAATACTGTCAATTATTTCTGTAATGTCACCATGGGCTTTCCAAAAAGTCAGAGAAGTTTCGTTAAAGGGGTTTGTATGTATGTGTTGTGTGAGTGGCGGAATATCTATTGATTCTCCTTCGTTCAAGACAACTTCTTTTTCTGATCCGTCTTCCTCAAAAAGTTTCATTGTACATTTTCCTTTTATTTGAAATAAAGATTCCAAAACAGGTCTGTTGTGTTTTGATAATTCTTGTTTTGGATTAATTTCTAAAGTTCCAACACTTAAATTTTTATCAGAAAAAGCAATTATTATATTTCCTTGTGACAAGTTGTATTTTTCAAAATCCATATAATTTTATTTATAATCATGTTTTTCAAGATCTTTTTCTTTTTCAAGTTTGTCTAATTTTTTTGTATCAATATCTCCTGTAATATAAACACTATCTAGACAGGCCATGCAAGGTCTATCAATATTGTGCTCACCCTTGCGGGTGACAGCTTCTACTAGATCATCTATATCTTGATACATGATTTTATCAGCTCCAATATATTCTCCAATTTCTTCTACAGTTTTATTTGAACCAATTAATTCCGCTTTTGTAGGAATGGCTACACCGTAATAACAAGGGAATTTTACGGGTGGGCAAGCTGATAGAAAATAGACTTCTTTGGCGCCAGCATCGCGGACAAGCTTTACAACTTCTTTGCTAGTAGTACCGCGAACAATAGAGTCGTCCACGAGCATTACAGTTTTACCAGAGAGTTCGATTTCTTGTGGAGAAAGTTTTTGTAAAACTGATTTTCTTCTTTTTTCTTGACCTGGCATGATAAATGTTCTGCCAACAAAAGGATTTTTGTATAAACCTTCGCTGTATCGAACACCAAGATTGTATGCCAAAGAAAGTGCAGCTGTGTTGGAAGAAAAGGGAACTGGGACAACTACATCTGGCAAAAGTCCAGGATTTTCTTTTTTCCATTTTTCAGCTAAGTTTTGGCCCATACGTAGTCTGGCTCTATAAACACTCACGTTGTTTAAAATTGAATCAGGACGAGCCAAATAAACGTATTCAAAAATACAAGGATTCAATTTATCTTTCCTTATTATTCTACTGTACATCTCACCTTTTTCATTTATATAAATCACTTCACCTGGTTGGACATTGCCTTGAGATTTAAAACCAAGTGGATAAAACATGGTATTTTCTGAGGCAAAAATATAATCCATCTTTCCATCACTATTCTCTCTAGTACCACAAACAAATGGTCTAATACCATGAGGGTCACGGAAAGCTACCATGCCTTTGCCCGCAATAACAGCTACACAAGAATAAGCACCTTTAGCTCTATCATAGACTGATTCTACTGCAGTACAAATGTTTTCAAAAATATCATTTTCAGTATCTAGGTCATGAAATTTTGAAGCAAAAGTATTTAAAATAACTTCTACATCACAGCCAGAGTTACATTGGTATTTATCCTTCTCTAGTAATTCTTTTTTAAGCTCGGAGTAGTTTGTCAGGTCACCATTGTGAGCCATGGCAATACCGTAAGGTGAATTTACTATGAAGGGTTGAGCGTCTTCTATGGACACTTGTGAACCAACAGTCGGGTAGCGAGTATGACCAATACCAAGGTTACCTTCAAGTCTCACCATATCTTCGGTTTTGAAGATTTCGCGCACATAACCAATACCTTTTTGGAGGTGAAATCTCTCGCCGTGAGTCACGATGCCAGCTGCATCTTGTCCACGATGTTGCAGGTGAATAATACCATCATACAAATCTTCTGCAACTGGTTTGTTTGAAAATATTCCTAAGACTCCGCACATAATAAATAAGTTAAAAGTATAAAGTTAAAAGTATAAAGTCGTGAGTCTATTATATTAAATTTACAAGTTTTTCTGACAATCCAATATATTTTTCAGGGCTCAATTTTAATAGCCTATCTTTTTCTGTTTTTGGAATGTTTAATTTACCAACAAATTCATGAATACTATCCAAAGTCATTTCTTGTCCGCGAGTAAGTTTTTTTAACTGTTCGTACGCATCGGTATGCCCAAGCTTTCTTAGAATTGTTTGAATAGCTTCTGCTAGTACCTCTGGATTGTCAGCCAATTCTTTTTGTAATTGTATTTTGTTGATAGTCAAACGAGACAGACCATTTAAAATATTTTTAATTGCGAGTAGTGAGTGAGCTAAACCAACTCCTTGGTTTCTAAGAACTGTACTGTCGGATAAATCTCTTTGCATTCTAGAGATTGGTAATTTTTCCGCTAGATGAGTGAAATATGCGTTGGCAATACCAAGATTACCTTCGGCATTTTCAAAATAAATTGGATTTATTTTATGAGGCATTGTAGAAGATCCTACTTCACCAGGTTTATTTTTCTGAGCAAATATTCCACGACTAATATACATCCAAGTGTCACGACAAAAATCAATAAGTATTGTATTTACTCTGGAAAGTATATGATAGCTTTCAGCCAGAGAATCATGTGGTTCAATCTGAATTGTTAGTAAGTTTGGCTCGAGTCCTAGAGATTTTATAAATTTACTAGAAAAGTTTAGCCAATTAATATTTGGATAAGCAACTACGTGTGCACCCCAAGTACCAGTAGCACCACCAAATTTACCTTGCAGACCATGTTGTTTTAGTTGTTTTATCTGTCTGCCAAGTCTGCTAGCGACCACGGCCAATTCTTTTCCAACGGTAGTAGGAGTTGCAGTTTGTCCATGAGTTAGCGCTAGCATTGGTGTACCTTTGTATTTTTTGGCAAGACTTACAATATTTTTGTAAACATCCAGTAAAGAATTTAGATAGGGTTTGTGTAGTCCATCTTTCCACATTAGGGAATAGCTAAGATTATTTATATCCTCGGAAGTCAAAGCAAAGTGAATAAACGGAATATAATTTTTTAATGGAGTATTAATAATTTTCCTTTGCAAAAAATATTCAATAGCTTTGACATCATGTTTGGTAACGCTTTCTATTTTTTTTATTACTTTGGCATCAGTTAGAGAAAAATTTTCATAAAGTCCACGTAGTTTTTTCTGGTTGATAGGGGAGATAGGTTTTATTTCTTTTACACCTGTCTCTTTTGAAAGCGCAATTAAATACTCAACCTCAACCATAAGGCGGTATTTCATCAGAGCCATTTCGGAGAAGTATTGTGATAAATCTGAAGTTTGATTTGAATAGCGTCCGTCGATTGGGGATATAGAAGTTAATGAATTCATAAGTTTAAATAGAACACAGATTAAACTGATTTAACAGATTAGAACAGATCAGTTTTTGTCAGTTCTATCTGTTAGATCAGTGTTCTATCTGATTAATTATTTAGATTGTTTATTCTAGCAACTGCCAAAGCACAATTTTTTGGATCAAGAATAGTTAAAACTGGGACATTGCTTGGCATTTGTAGAGTTGAGTGAATGTTTATTGACATGTCCTGTTTATCTTTGAAAGGAGGGCAAGCAATGACAGGTTTGTCAGAGTTGCCCGCTACAAAACCAGACAGAGCATTACTTCTACCTGCAATTGTAATATAAACTACTTGTTCGTTTTTGTATTTTTCTAAAATTTCTAAACCCTTCTTTGCTTCTTTATGAGCCGAGGCGATATGAGATTCGTGCTCAACTTCAAGTTCGTCTAGTTTGTCTGTTATTTGTTTGGCCCAGCTCTCGTCAGAAGTGGAACCCATGATAAGTATCGCTTTCATAAGATAATGATTAAGGAATAAAGAGTAAGGAATTATGAATTAATTTTAAATTGACACTTGTTATAATATATGATATAAGATATTTAGATAATCATTCCCTAGTTTGGGGGGGTAAGGACGTGAGAGATGAGGTTTGTCCAGTGTGGTCATGCGGTCTCTGATGACATCGACGATCTTCCGGAGCTTGAGCGTAAGATGTTGGTTCATGCTTGTGTCGAGATGACCTACATCATGGAGGTGAAAGGCAAAATTTGGAGGCCGGTTCGACTGACAGCTGTCATCACTGCCGGCCTCTTCCTGTTCCTCTGTTGTATTCCTGGAGTGGTTGACGACATCAGGTGGTCTATACTCACCGCTCTTCTGAGCACCATCTCGATCCCCTTCTTCGTTGGGGCTGTGGTTGGGATGATAGTAGAAAAGCGGGCAGGAGGGTACTTGAACAGCATCGCGAATCTTCTGAGCAAATGCTCTCCGGAGACCAGGTTCTTCATCGGGCAGTGTGTCTGGGGGAGTAGCGAGCTTTGCAGAGCCTTCAAGAGGGCTGATCTCGAGATACCCTCTCCCTAGCGTCCACTCCACTGGGCGTGTCAAATTAGTTCTTTGCTCTATTCAGAGCGACAGTCAGGGGAGTGTTAAACTCAACATCGGAGTGCACCTTCCCTGGCGCTCCATTCAAAAGGCTATCTGTTTCAGGTAGTTTTTTGTTTTTTAAAGTACAAATATTTATCTTGGATTATCCTGGAAATCATGGTAATCTGCGTTCTATTGTATTTTGTTTATTTCATAGAACGCAGATTACCAGAATTACCAAGATTTACCAGGATTATAAATATTTTTGTAGATTTTTTGATAATCGTTCATTCACATCTCCACTTGGGAATTCAAACTTTTGTCCAGTAATCATTTCATAAAGCATGATATAGCGACGAGAAAGCTCTATGACTAGTTCATCTGGTGCAGGAGGTAGCGTTTTGTCGTTGTATGGATCACAATTATCTTTAAACCATAATCTTAAAAATTCTTTATCAATATTTTCTGGTTCTTCACCACTTGCCATTCTATCTTCGTAACTCTCTGCAATCCAGTAGCGAGAAGAGTCTGGGGTATGGATTTCGTCAATTAGTAATATATTACCAGCTTCGTCTTTACCAAATTCATATTTAGTATCTACCAAAATTAAACCATTTTTAGCAGCAGTTTTCTGACCGAAGATAAATAATTCCAAAGCTTTATCAGAAACAAAATCCCAATCTTCTTGTGTCATTAGACCTCGTGAGACAATTTTTGTAGCACTAATTGACTCGTCATGATCGTCGGCTTTTGTAGTAGGGGTGACAATTGGTGTCGCAAACTTTTGATTTTTTACTAGACCTTCTGGCAGAGTATTGCCACAAAATTCTCTTACGCCGTCTTTGTAATTTACCCAAGCAGAAGTATCAGTTGTACCAGTGATATAACCGCGAACTACAAACTCCACTGGGAAAACTGTACATTTTTTACCAACCGTTACATTTGGGTCAGAAATATCAATAACATGATTATCTACAATGTGTTTTGTTTGCTGGAACCACCAGGCACTTGTTTGATTTAGGACCTGTCCCTTGAAAGGGATAGAAGCTAAGATTCTATCAAACGCACTTTGTCTGTCAGTTGTTATTAAAATCATTTTATCTTCCATTTCGTAACTGTCACGTACTTTACCAATTTTTTTATTTGGGAGTGGGAGGTTGGTCTCAATTAAACAGTTAGATAGATTGTTTTTTATTGTTTCTTTGTAGTTCATATAAATAATTTTTGTAGAATAGAACTCAAATTATACAAATTGTGACAAATTATCGCAAATCAATTTGTGTTGATTTGTTGTATTTGTTAGATTTGTGTTCTATTAGGCTTTGTAAATAAAACATTCCTGACTATACTGGTTAAATAGGATATGAGAATCTAAAATGTATTTTATCACTTCTTCTATATTACCACGCTCGACAGTGATCTGCCACAACGTGCCTTTTTTAATATCTTCAATCTCACTTAAACCAAAATGTTTTTGCAAAGTATCAGTTTTACTTTGTCCTACAAAGTCATCGCGATAACGAACCAAAAGTAAAATTGTTTTTTCTTTATCAATATTTGTAAGTTCTGTAATAGTTTCTTTGTTGGTATTTAAGAGTTCGCCTGATTTTACTATTTTATCTATCAATTCATTTTTATCAGTGGAATCTATTTTTGAATCTGTGGAATCAATGTTTATTTCCCAATGACTTAGTCTTTTAATATCGGCATGAATATCCAATTGTTTCAAAGTGTTATTTACAGTAGCAGCTTCGTTGTCAGTAATAACTAAATCAACTAATAATTCTTTCCCCTCTGGTTTGTATTCTTTTGGTGTGTAGTCAACGGTTTTAAAAGAAAGGGGAGCCTGCCTGTCGGCATGGTGAATCATGTCTATTTCTTTCTTTTCAGCAATATAATCACGCATAGATGTAAAAATAACTTGTCCATTCGGAGTTCTTTCTGGATGAGGCATCATCGCCATTACATTTCCGGCTGTGTTACAAACTGCTGCTAGACTTTCTATAGAGCCATTTGGGTTGGTAGGAAATTCATCGTTAATTTCTCCGTTTTCGTCCGAGTATCTAAAAACATCCAGGCTATTAACTTTCATTTCATCAAGTAGGCCTTCTGGAATTACAAATCTACCTTCACCATGAGCTAGTGGAATATGAATAGATTCACCTTCTTTTAAATTTCTAGTAAAAGCACAAGTACCACTTGGTGCAGTCAGTTTTACATTTGTCCAAGTATTATAAAATCCAGTTCCTAATATTTTGCCATCTTTCATTCGTTTGTTTACAGCTAGTGCCATACCAACTTTATTATCAACCAAGCCTGGCACCATACCAGTCTCAACCAAAATCTGGGCACCATTACAAATTCCGAGCACTGGTTTACCTTTTTCAGCTTCTGCTTTTATATGTGGCATGAGTGGGTCGAGTGCGGAGATGATACCCGCTCTTGATCTGTCTTCATAAGAAAAACCACCAACAATAAAATAACCATCAAATTCTTTTAGTTTTTCAGGATTTTCGTTCCACAAAAATTCTTCTGCCTCCATACCGGCAATTTTCACAGCACGAATAGCTTCGCTTTCGCAGTTTGAACCAGGGAATTGTATAATTGCTATTTTCATAATATTTTTATTAATCCTGAGGAGCCTCGAGGCGACGTAGGATCTTTCGGAGAGTAGATTTTTCTATATACAAATAGATAATGTAGTTTTATAAATATTTCTTCGACAGATCCTTCATTCGCTATCTCTCATTCAGGATTACCGAACGATCTCCTTCTACAACTTTGCCTATTTTATAAAGTTTGAAATCGTCGTAGTCTTTTATTTTTTTAGCTTCTTCGCTATCTAAAATCAAAACCATTCCAATTCCCATATTGAATGTTCGGTACATTTCAGACTCTTCCACGTCACCAATTTTCTGCATGACTTCAAACACCGGAAGCATTGGGTAGGAATCTTTTTTAATTTCCACACCACAGCCTTCTGGTAAAATTCTTGGAATATTTTCCAAAAGTCCACCGCCAGTAATGTGGGCCATGCCTTTCACTTCAATACCAGAATCAAGAATATCTAAAATTGGATTTGTATAGTTGGTGTGTGGTTCAAGTAATGTTTCACCAACAGACTTTTCAAGTTCTGGTAATTTAGTATTTACATCATGGCCTGCTATTTCAAAAAATAATTTACGGGCTAGGGAAAAACCGTTAGTATGTAATCCACTACTGGCAAAACCCATGACAACATCACCTGATTTAATATTTTTTCCAGTAACAATTTTGTCTCGTTCTACCACACCAGTAACAAATCCAACAATATCAGTCTCATTTTCTCTGTAAACTCCAGGAAGTTCTGCCATCTCACCACCAATAAGCGACATGTTGCTTTGTTTGCATTCATAAGAAATACCTGAAACGATTCGTTCAATTCTATCAGGATCAATTTTATTGTAAGCCAAGTAATCAAGAAAAGTTATTGGTCTGGCTCCCATTACCAAAATATCTCCGACGACATTACCTACCAAGTCTCTACCAATAGTGTCATATTTATTCAGCATAGCTGCTACCATTACTTTGGTACCAACACTGTCAGTACTTTGGACAATAACAGGATTTTCGTAGCCTTCAATAATTTTTTTGATATCATAAGCCCCACCAAAACCACCCAAGTCTGAAAGAACAGCAGGGGAGTGGGTGCTGATTACATTTTCTTTTATTTTTTTTACAGCTTCTTCGCCAGCTTTTATATCTACACCAGAGTCTTTATAGGAAATTGACATATTGTTTTTATTTTGTTTAAATAGATAGGTCGTGGAAACAAGATCTTCTTGGATTCATCATAGTTTGGTTCTTGCGAAGGGGGATAGTATGGATCTTTCGAATCTGAGCTTGAGTATGCTGTTGCATCATGGTACTATCCTTTGGAAAAAGATCAAGGTTACCTCGGTTCTGTCCGAGGAAGGAGTGCCTCAGCTGAAGGTGGAGGTGTCTTCCTTACCTCTCACAAAACAGGATGTTCTGGAGGTGATCGAATTTCTCCAGCCCATTCTCAGGGAGTTTAGTAAAACTCTCGGAGTGGA
>CAZRUM010000022.1:0-12563 GCA_964603435.1 uncultured Gammaproteobacteria bacterium
TCTGTGATCCGGGTGGGGCTCGAACCCACGACCGTTAGCTTAAAAGGCTACTGCTCTACCAGCTGAGCTACCGGACCATAAATTTACAGGCGCTATTATATATAAAAATATAAAATAAGTCAAGTAAATAGTTGGCTTGTAGGTATTCTTACTTCAACCCTCTAGCCCCTCGTTTACGATCATTTTCTGTAAGAAGTTGTTTTCTAATACGTAAACTTTTTGGAGTAATTTCTAGATATTCATCTTCTGCAATAACTTCTAGTCCACGCTCAAGAGTAATATCCATTGGTGGGATAAGATTAAGAGCATCGTCAGCACCACTAGAACGCATATTAGACAATTGCTTTCCTTTGATAGGATTCACAGACATGTCTTCACCTTTTGAAGTATTGCCGATGACCATACCTTCATACACTTCCACAGTTGGTCCGATATACAAAGTACCACGATTTTGAAGATTGGCAAGAGAAAAACCAAGAGCTTTTCCACTTTCCATAGAAATCATAGAACCTAGCTGACGTTTTTGGATAATTCCGACATGAGGGCGGAAACCAACTACCTGAGCACATAATATTCCTTCACCTCTAGTATCAATTATAAACTGACCACGGAAACCAAGTAAGCCACGAGATGGAATTTCATAGATCATTCTAGTTTGACTATCCTTACTGGACATATGAGTCATAATACCTTTTCTTTTACCCATCTTTTCAGTCACAACACCAACAAATTCATCTGGTACATCGATAGTTACTTCTTCAAACGGTTCGTTCTTTTTACCGTCAATTTCTTTTATAATAACTTGTGGTTGTGAAACCTGTAGTTCAAAACCCTCACGACGCATATTTTCCAAAAGCACAGCGATATGCATCTCACCCCTACCATAAACTTTGTAATGGTCGATAGCAGAAAAATCAATTTTTAAACCCACGTTCATTTCAAGTTCTTTTTCTAAACGTTCTTTAATCTGACGACTAGTAACAAACTTACCTTCTTTTCCAGCAAAAGGAGAACTGTTTACCAGGAAATTCATGGAAATAGTCGGTTCGTCGATCGTAATAGCTGGAAGCGCTTCTTGATTTTCATTTTCACAAATAGTTTCTCCAATATAAATATCAGGGATTCCAGAAATCATCACAATGTCTCCTGCTACAGCCTCAGCGACATCTTGTTTTTTGATGCCACTAAATGTTTGAACTTTTCCAATAGACGCACTACGTGTTTCGCCGGTTGGTTTTTTAACTATTACTTTTGCACCAGCTTTTACAGTGCCTTCGTAAATTCGGCCAATAGCCAAACGTCCTAGATAATTATCATATCCAAGATTGAAAGGTTGCATTCTAAACGGAGCATCAATATCAGATGGAGCTGGAGAAACTTGTTCTAGTACAGCGTCTAAAATAGGCATTAAATCTGTCATCTCATCTGCCATATCTTTTTTAGCAAGTCCAGCTTTAGCATTGGAATAAAGTGTAACAAAATTTAATTGTTCATCATTTGCACCCAGATCCATAAACAATTCCAAAACTTGATCATGAGCACGCTCGACGTCGGCAGCCGGTTTATCAATTTTATTCAAAACAACAATTGGTTTTAATCCCAAATCAAGTGATTTTTTCAAAACAAATTTTGTCTGTGGCATTGGACCTTCTTGGGCATCCACTATCAACAAGACTGAATCAATAGAACGAAGCACACGCTCCACTTCTGAACCAAAATCAGCATGGCCTGGAGTATCCACAATATTGATCTTTGTGTCCTTGTACATGACTGAAGTATTTTTTGCATAAATCGTAATACCACGCTCTAATTCAATAGCATCACTATCCATACTTACTTTATCGTCCTCGCTCACCATACCAGTTTGACGCATCAAAGCATCGGTCAGCTTAGTCTTACCGTGGTCTACATGGGCAATAATGGCTATATTTCTAATTTCCATATTATTTAAAGACTTGAAAAGCCCACAAAGCTTATGAAGCTTGAAAGGCCTGATTTATAGTAAATAGAAAATTCCCCACGTAGGGGAATCTACAACACCGCAATTGTACACTAAAACTAGAGTGTTGTCAAGGTCTAGCAATAAAAAACACCCTATTTCTAGGGTGAAATAATTTTATTCCTTTCCTCGCCTTGCTATATGCAAGGCGAGGTATCTCGAGACGAGGACTACCGCAAACGATGCAGGCGAGGATGACGCCGACCTGGACGAGGACCGTCATTACGGTGACTGTCCGACTGCCCCTTCTTATGTCCACGTCGCCGACGTACCAATCTGCGCTTTCTACGACGCCTCGACTTATCCGGGTTGTAAGTAGGACGAGACGTCGTGGTGTTTGGGGCAAAAACAGTCTGCCCTCCACCTGTAGTGTGAGAAATGGTAATGGTAGGTCTACTCAAGATTTCCCCTCCCAAGTTGATTATGGTTCTTTTTTAGTATAGCAGAATTTTTTGAAAAATAAAAAGACCTGTTATGGACAAGTCTTTTTAAATAATATTTTTTCTAAATTAACTTCTCCACAACTTCCAAAATACTTTCTCCACTAGCTAGAGGCATCATTTCTTTTAGTTTATTTGCCAACTGCTTCATTTGAATTTCGTCTCCTAGCAATTCACGGATCACTTTTGCCAGATAATTTCCATCCGTCATGTTTTCATCTAATAAAATAACTGCCCCAGCTTTGGCTAGAAATTTTACATTTAATTCTTGATGTCCTGGTTTTGGAATAATTATTGCCACTTTTCCAAGTGCAGCAATCTCAGTCAGCGTACCAAAGCCACCACGAGAAATTACAATATCAGAAACTGCATATGCCTGTGCCATCTCGTGAGTAAAAAACTGATAAACTTGGTAATAATCAAAATGTTTCACTGCACGCTCCACCAACTCTTGTGGACGTTCTTTGCCTGAAAGATGAATCACCTGAGCATGACCTTTTAGATGTTGAATTGATTCTATTATTAATTGATTAACCCTCATAGAACCAGTCCCACCACCAGTAGCAAAAATTACTGGAACTTTTGGATTCAAATTGAAATCTTTGAAACCTTTTTTGACATTACCTTTTAATATTTCTTCTCGGATAGGATTTCCCAACCAAATAACTTTTTTCTTATTAAATTTTTTGACATTACTTTCCAGAGCTGTGGTGATAATTTTTGCACAGCCAGACATGAGCTTGTTTGACATACCAACTTGTACATCTTGCTGATGAATCCAAGTAGACACACCAAAAAGCCAGGCTGCCCAGTGCAAAGGCACAGATACATAACCTCCTGCCGAAATACATAGAGTAGGGTTTTCTTTCGAGACCAATTTTAAACTTTGAAAAAATCCAATTATAATTCTAAAAATATCAATAAAATTCCAAATGGAAATATAACGACGAACTTTTCCAGAAGTAAGACTAATAAACTTAATCCCCTTTTCTTCTATTAGCTTTTTCTCTGGACCTTTCTTTGTACCAACCCAAAGAAACTCTGCGTCTGGATAATGTTTTTTTATCACATCGTAAACTGCCAAGAGAGGTGTCACAGGACCAAGAGTATAACCACCAGATAATATGATTTTAAGTTTTTGCATACTTCGAAATATTAATTAAAATTCCCACTGCTGCCATACTAATCATAAGGGCTGTACCACCGTGACTAACAAAAGGTAAAGGTACGCCAGTCAGAGGTAAAAGACCAACTATGGCTCCTATATTTAAAAATGATTGTAAAGCGAACCAGATTATTATACCAGATGCCAGCAGTCTTCCAAACTGATCTGGAGCATTTTTTGCCAAGACAAAACCACGTGCAATTATTAAAACTATCAGAACAACTAAACCTACAGCAAATAAAAGACCCATTTCCTCAGCAAAAACTGCAAAAATACTATCTGAATGAACTTCTGGTAAATACTGAAACTTTTGCAAAGAATGACCCAAACCTCTACCCAAAATACCACCAGAACCAACAGCCAAAAAAGCTTGATTGATATGATAACCAACACCTTGTGGATCTAGCTCTGGGTGAAGGAAGGTCATCAAGCGAGCTGCTCTATATGGAGCTGCCACTACCATTGCAACCAAACCCGCTACACCAACTCCTGCTAAACCCAAAATGTGTGGCCATTTGGCTCCTGCCACAAAGAGCATGGCAAACAAAATGGAAAACATGATGGACATGGTACCAATGTCTGGTTGTAAAATAATTAGAACAATCGGAATCATACCAACTCCTAAAGCTAATAAAAAACCATGTTTTAAATCCCGTATCCCCTGCCCTATCTTTACCAAGTAAGCTGACATAAAGATTATAAGAGCGAGTTTTGCAACTTCTGCTGGCTGAAAAGAATTACCAAAAATATTTATCCAACTATGTGAATTTGTACCATAAGTAGAACCAATACCAGGGATAAAAACTAAAATTAATAATACCAAAACACCACCATAAATAATGGTAGCGTAATTTTTCAACTTATGATAATCAAATTTTGCTAATAGAAAAAATAAAATAGTTCCTGGCAAAACTCCCAAAAGTAATTGACGTTTTATAAAAAAATAACTATCCCCAAAACGTTCATGACCGACGGGTGAGCTTGCAGAGGTCAACATTATTAAACCAAAAACAAGCCAGATAACAAAATAACCCAACAACTTATAATCTGCATTAGTATTTTCGTTGGACATAACTAAACGTTAAGAAACACGAGAAGTGCCGCCGCAATAAAAATGAATATCTGACAAACTAAATTTACAAAATTTAAAACTTGAGCAGAAAATTTGTCTTTGGGAAACATAACCCAACCAAATATAGTATTTACCAAAAAAATAAATAATCCCAAAACTGGTAAATACAAAACTTTCCACCAAGCCCCAATATAATCTACACCAAACAAAATATTATAATGCAAAAAAATAGTTTCATCTTGTGGTTTAATTTGTAACAATAACCAGGCCCAAGTAGATATATTTATCAAAAGTGCCAATGGTATCATTATTAGATTTGGTAAATGTTTAATATATAATTTTACAGGATACATAGGACAAATTATGAATAATTAAACTATCCCCCTTCCCTTTTTAAGGGAAGCGTTGGGGTAGGGTTCTTCTCACAAGCAACCCCCTCCTAACCTCCCCCTTAAAAATGGGGAGGAATTTTTATTAAACTATTAATTCTTTAAATACCTTCTTCATACATCAAAACTTGTTTTAAACCAGAAACTTTACTGAGTAACTCTGCTTCAACAAGCCCATTAAAGGTCATATCTGCCATAGGACAACCCAAACACATACCAGAAAATTTGATAGTAACAACTCCAGCTTCTTCATCTACTGAAATAAGCTCAACTCCCCCGTTGTGCATAGTAAGGCGAGGGTTTATTATATCAGTAATGACTTTTTCAATTTTGTCCTTTAATAGAGGCATATTTAGGTTCACCCTGTTAAATAAATTTGTAGAGCAAATTTAGCCCAGAGGGCTATTTAACAGGGTAAATTATACCCTAATTAGACCCCCTTGACAAGCCATCTATCTTATTGTATAATGTTGCTGTTAATTAATTGAACTAGGAATGGTTAGCGATCTCGATTTAATCGAGAGGCAGCTCCCTGGGCTACCACTAGACTAGGGGTGAAAGTAAGTGATACAGTTATGTCACATAAAAAAGCGGGTGGTTCCACCCGACTGGGACGTGATTCTAATCCACAATACCTCGGCGTTAAAGTTGGTGATGGTCAGACTCTAAAATCTGGTGCCGTTATTACCAGACAACGTGGTACTAGAATTCATCCCGGCAAAAATGTCAAAAAGGGCAAAGATGATACTCTTTATGCAGTAGCACCTGGAGTAGTAAAGTTTACTACCAAAAAAGTTAGAAAATTTGATGGCTCTCTAAAGGCTACAAAATACGCTAGTATTATCACAAACTAAAGATTAATTCCCCCACTTTTTGTGGGGGTTTTATATTTATGCAAACTAAAAAAATAAAATTCAACCACCAAAATATAGAAATCAACTATCGTGATGAGTCTGATTTGTCTGTGATTGATGAAATTTTTGTAGATAAGATGTACCGAAGCACTGAAGATATAATCAAAAACTTAACTCAACCAATTTTGGATATCGGAGCTCACATTGGACTATTTTCTATTTATGCTTCTGTTTTAAATCCTGAAACAAAGATAATCGCTCTGGAACCAGAACCTGCTAATTTTAAATTGTTAAAAGAAAATCTACAGCTGAACCATCTTAAAAACATTTTACAAAAGCAAGTAGCTATGATTGGTAATGATAAATCTGAAACAGAATTATTTATTTCAGAAAACACTCACAATCATTCTACTTTGCCACCAAACCCTTGGATTATTCAACCACCTGATAAAATTCTAGTACCAACTACTAATATAGAAAAAATTATCAAACAAAACAAAATTGATAAAATAGGTCTTTTAAAAATGGATATTGAAGGTGGAGAATTTGAGATTTTTCAAAATATAGAAGATAAAATATTTAATATAATAGAAAATATTGCAGTAGAATATCACGAGACAGAAAAAAATAAACGTGATGATCTGGAAAATATCATCCACTCACATGGCTTTTCAATAGAACACTTTCCCAATCATTATGACAAACGGTTTGGTTTGCTCTTGTGTAGAAATAAAAAGATAAAATAAAAACAGCCTAGATATTTTCTAAGCTGTTTTTTGTTCCCCTCCTTTCTTCTCCTTGTTCAAATGGTTAGAGAGCTTCGTCGAGTGTACGGAGTAAGACTTCTCTACCTCCACCTGCTCTTCCACATGAAATGTGGTCGTCGAATGATACGCCTAGCCCAGAAACTCAACCTCTCTCGAGTGTAAGGAGTATCATCGATGCCCTCGATCGGTGGAAGAAGCAAGAAGCCGAAAGTCCGGAAAGGAAGCTGAACGCAGACTACCTCGACCCCGTCGGGATTGTCCTTGTCCTGGTCAATCACGAAAACGGCCTTGTTGGTCCGAGCGAACTCCAGCAACTCGAGCCACTTGGCGTGAGAGATATGCTCTCTCTCTAGCCAGCCCTTAGGCATGTCTTCGTGCTCGAGTTGTACTGCCCACCTGACACCAAGTTCATCCAGCTCACTACAGTTCGAAGTTCTGACAAGTCTCATTATTCCACCTTTCGGGTTGAAGTTTGCAGCAATCGTTAAAATCATTTTTAGTCTAGCAATACTGCTGCATCTTGTCAAGGACTTATTATCAAAAATTTCATAAAAATGCTATAATAATCCCATGCTAGAAGAAATAGGATTTTTTATTTTAATTTTGTTTAAAACAACCGGTATTCAGCTCTTGGGAGTTTTGGGTATTTTCTTCTTGCTTGGTTATATTCTTTCAAAACTACAAGAACTAACTCATAGAAATTATCTACGCTCTGTGGGCTGGAAAGGTATACTTCTTACTGCCTGGATTGGCACACCTATTCACGAACTAGGACACACTTTTTTATGCTATGTCTTTGGTCATAGAGTTATTAAAGTTGCATTGTTCGAACCAAACGAAGAAACAGGTGGTTTGGGCTATGTAAATCATAGTTATAGAAAAGACAAAGTATACCAACGGATTGGTAATTTCTTTATCGGTGCTGCACCAATGATATTTGGTTCTATTATTTTATTTACTTTACTTTACTTTTTATTACCAAATGGTCAGGAAGTTTTTGCCCCACTAAACCAACAAACATCCAATATTCAAGCTTTCCTTATTTCTCTAAAAGAAACTCTTTTCAAATTATTTTCTCTAGAAAATTTAAAGACTTGGGAGTTTTGGGTATTTTTATATCTAGCCTTTTGTATTTCTTCTCACATTGCACCAAGTAAAAAAGATCGAGAAGGTATGTGGGATGGCTTTGGCTGGTTAGTCTTTATTTTACTTATTGTAAATATTGTTACCTTGGGTGTAGGCTACGATATTACCTATTATATTTTAAGTTTGAATCATTATTTAGGAATATTGGTAGCTATTTTTACTTTTGCAATTATAATCTCTACTATACACTACTTATTATCCACTCTCATCTTGACGCCGTTTAGAAAAATCAGATAAACATTATTATAAAATAAAAAATGACCTACATTAGGTCATTTTATAATTTATAATTGTCTTCTATGCCTTTCTAAACTCTCCCTCTACCAATTGTCCACTATACTACTATATTTCTCTACTATGGACAATAATAGAGCCGTGAGAGGCCTTTCTTTGATCTAGATGGATCAATAAACTAATTCATTCTTAAAACAAAGACAGAGAAGAATAAAAAACACCCCATTATTTACGGAGTGTTTTAAATTATTTAACTTCTTTTTTAATATCTTTAATTTCTTTCCCAATTTTATCTTCAATTGTAATCAACTCTTTCTTAAATTTAATAATGAATGTTTTTTCTTCCTTGGTAAGTTCTCTTTTTTTACCGGTCTTTTCTATTTTGACGATATGGCTACTCAATCGACGTCTCAAGGATTTGAATTCTTTGTGCAAAGTAAATTCAGCTTCTCCAGCTTCTCGGTTGACCCTAACTCTAAGAATACGCAATCTTTGCCATGAAAACCAAACTACAAATATCAACAAAAATACCAAAGCAAACAATGGAACGACTATTGATAAAATATTAATGGTGGTATTACCAACCTGCCACAACTTAGTTGGTTGCACTAATACCTTAAATTTTTCAGTAGCTTCACTACGAGCACCTCGATCATCAATCACCTCAACCCATAATTTATAAATACCATCTCTTAATTTTTCATCTCCAACAAAAACAAATTTACCTTGCTCATCTGTCTTAACTATAAAACTCTGTGGCTCTGTAGCTTCACGTTGCAACCAAATAACTACCTGAGAATTCGGAAAAGTAATACCTTTTACCACAAAAGGTTCTTTATTTGTTAAATGAGTTGGATAGCTTTCAATTGTTGGAGGCGTTAGTGTATCAATTACAAATTCATTAACATTGGTTAAAAAATTACCAGCCTTATCTAGAGCATTAAATATAATAGTATGTTTACCTGTTCCTAAAGCCGGTGTTTGATAAATATGTTCACCATCATCTTGCCATTCTAAAGCATCCTTACCATCAATTTGAATAACATAGTGACTAATACCAGAAAGACTATCTTTCGCATCAAAAACAAAACTTCTAGTTGGCGTAGTAAGATCATCTTCTTTAACTGCTTCTACATTAAAATATTCTGGATCTTGAGTATCTATTTGAAATCTAAAATGAGTTACTCCTCCCCAACCACTAGCATTTCTAAGTTGTACATGGAAATACCAAATACCATCGTCCATAGCCTCCAACTCTTTGGATGTAATAGCTGGTACATAAGATACATTAGGACTGGCTTGAGGTTTACTACCTACTAATAACCTAGCCGCTGTAGTCCCAACTTCTAAATCCCAAGAAAATTCTGAAACACTAACTGGATACCAAGAGTCTGGATCCGGATGACTACTAGAATTTATTTGTGGTCCTGGCAAAGTCCCAGCTGTGACTGGTGGTGTTTCGGCAGCTGGGGCAACTGGTCCTGTTACAAGTGTATCTATAGCAAAACTAGCTGAACCCATACTAGATAAAATACTTGTACCCAAACCATCGTTGGCTAAAATAGAGCCTGCCGAAAAAGTAAGATTGGCTGTGCCTGAATTTTTAGTTTTAAAATTGACTGTAATCACTCTACCTGCTGAGCCAGTAAAACCAGGATTGAGTGCTATGCCTTCAAAATTTATTTTACCACTACTATTTGAATAACTAGGTTCCTGTACCCACAAGTTCATTACTGATGAGTTCTTTGACACAGAAGTCACTTCCAATTTGTCTGCTGGAAAAGACAGAACACCAGAAGCAGCATTCATAGCTTGGTCAGCACTAGAAACAAAAACTCCCACAGAAAAATTATCTCCTATATTATAACTTCCAGATGAGGGAGAAGGATAAATGGTAGCTGCTTCAACTTTTAAAGAAAACAAAAAGACTGATACTAAAACGATCAGAAAATAATATATATTATATTTATTTATTTTAATTTTTGTCTTTGCCATAAAACTTTACCGAAAATAAACGACAATATTATAACAACTAGTATTATAACAAAAAATACAACATTTTCATACCAAGGCGTTGGGTAAACTGGTGCAATAGTGACCGTCCTAATATTACCTGATTTATCTACTGCGCGAATTATAATTTTTTTGTCTAATTTTTGATTTTTTAAGACATAAGGACTTTCAGCTTTTACAAAAAAATGATTGCCCTCTTTAATATCATAATAATCCACATCAGAATCTTTATCTTGGGCAACAAAAACCATTAAATATTTATTACCACCTATTTCTGGAATTTTGGTAATGATAGGTGTAAATGGTTCTGGTGGTTTTTTATCAGACAAATCAATAATTATTACATCTTCTCCTATAAGTGCATCATCTGAAATACTAAAAGATAAATAATGTTTTTCTAACTTAGCTTCTGTGCCCAACCCATTATTTAATAAAATTTTTGTATCTATAATATCCAAATTATCTTGTCCTATTTGATTACTTTTAAAAATTATTTTAAATATATTACCTTTACCTGTATAGCCACCCGGCACAATACCAGAAAAAGTAATTAACCCCTTAGACATTAAAGTAGGTTTTTCTATCCAAAAATTTATTATAGAATCATTTTCCTTAATATTTACAAAATCCAATAAATCAGCAGGAAAACTAATACCACCCTCAATTGCATTTATCGCTTCATCTTGTGAATCAAGTATTAAGGTAACTTCAAAAAAACTACCAGTTTTTATGTTTGTGTTACTAGAATCAAAATACAAATCAGCAGCTTGAACTGAGCTAACTAACAATAAAAATGATACACATAATGCAATTAATAATTTATTCATATAATTATATATTTATCCTGTCCAATGGAAAGCCATAATACTAAAATCAATTAAATCTACTTTGTTATCATTATTTAAATCAGCTTTTGATGCTGGATTTGATCTCTGATACCAGTAAGCAGCAATTGAAAAATCAACAATATTAACTCTATTATCATTATTAAAATCTGAAATCATAGTAGAATTAAATTCATCATCAGGAAGAGTTTCAGTATTAGCATCACCCACTAAAAAAGCTACTGTTTGACCATAAGAACTGATTTCTTGGCCCAATCTAGCTTTTGATTTGGTACTATGATTTCCTTTTTCCAATAAACTAGTATCAAAATAATACAAATAAGAACCGTCCTCATCAGCTTTGGTATATCTAAAAAATTCATTTTCAGAATTGACAGCAATAGTGACTGTAGAATTTGGCACAGATTGACCAAATATAGCAATATCATCACCAAAACGAACTTCACTCTTATCAACAGCAAGAGTTGGGGCTAAAAATATACCACTAATTTCTGTATTGGAACCATTAGTAACATATACAGAAAAAGTAAATAAAGACGAACGATTAAAATCTTCATCTTCACTATAAACTGAAAAATTATAAGTACCAGAAGAAAGCCCTGTTAGTTGAACGTCAAAATTTGCATTCGGTCCAGCAATAGTAGTAATAGCCAATTGTCCATCTTTTAAGATACTGACTGAAGAAAGTGGGTAAGCTTTGCCAGAAAAATTGACACTGGTTATAATGGGTTGAGGTGTATCATTATCACTTCCTCCTCCTCCGCCTCCTCCTCCGCCTCCTCCTCCACCACTATCATTTGGTGGGGTATATGTATAGCAACCACTAACATCTCTGTCACAAGCCATATCGCAAATCAAAGATCCTGCATTAAACCCATAACTACTACAGGACATTCCATTAAAATCAGTATTATCACAATCCTCGCCAGCTTCAACTATATTATTTCCACAAACACTAATTTTAACTGTTGAGCTAATGACAGCTTGTTGGGCTAAAACAGTTAAAACAATAAAAAATATTCCCACTATAAATAGAGGGAATAATTTTATTATTTTTTTCAAATAAATGGACATGTTGTTAATTCAAAAACTATTTCTTACCAACACTAATATTAAAACTAAATTTCTGTTTAAAAAATACAATCAGAGATGTTAACAAAAATATTGTCAATATTATATAAGTCCAAGGTGCATTATTCACAAAAAATGAAACTACCTTATAATAAACCCCTTGAAAAATATTGGATGGCTTTATAGTAAAATAAAGTTTTGAAGCCGCAGCTATTTTTATACTAGCTCCGGATGTTTCACTATCAGCTACTGGATGAGCCTCTATAAAAGTAAAATAATTTCCTGGCTTAGCTTTAATTGGAATATTTATACAAACTTTTACATTTTGCACATTGTTAGGATCTAAAGTAAATTTACGAGGCTCAATAGAAAACCATTCTTTTGCTGGATTTAATTCTTCTATACCTTGCTTATATTCAATACTAGCTGCATAATTACTTTTTTCATCTCCAGTGTTAATAACTGAAAAAATTGGCAATAAATAAGTTTCACCTGGATTTAATTCTTCTTCTACAATAATTTTACCCGTAGCTACCCCCACCCCTACTCTAGCAAAAACAAAATTAGG
>CAZRUM010000022.1:12663-14753 GCA_964603435.1 uncultured Gammaproteobacteria bacterium
ACCCCACTTGCTAATGTCTGATAAGTGGTAGTTAGAGCCACCCATGTAGGAGTACCATCACAATCTGAAACACAAAAATCATGCACATATTGATTTGCTCCAATTGAAGAAGCCAAAGTCCAAACTGTACCTCCTGTACCATTTTGACCTTTGACATCAAGATCTGATGACACATTACCATTGTTAGTAACAGTTTGACTATCATTTAAACCAGATGAATTTGTGTTGGCTGTACCAGAAAGAACGATAGTACCATAAGCTATGGTTCCATCAGATACTGAAACAGCTACATTTTGAGCAGTGACAGTAGCAGCAACTGTACCTTCAGTAGCGGCCCTAGCTACCACTCCAAATGACAATGACAAAAGCAATGACATAATGGAAAATGATGTAAGTAATTTCATATTTTTCTTTTAACTTTATTTATTAATTAACAGCGACATTATAACATATTTTATATATATATCAAAACTTATGGTGCAGAAGCCACAATAGTCACAGTAGTATCATACTCAAGATAAGAATCAGTGACTGTAGGCATAGTAATACGTAAATAATTATTTTGAGTGCCTGCCTCAGCTATATTTGTAGCCAGTGGATAAAGAGTGTCAGGTGAGACAAAGGTAGTCCAAACTGAACCATCTGGAGAAAACTCCCATTTTACTTGATTTGACCCATTAGTAGTTCCCAAAACCCAAGTATTATCCCCTTCTGTAAAAACAGAGCTACGAATATCTAAATCTACTGGACCGCTATCTATCTTAACCACCTCTATATCATTGATACCAGTCGCCGAAGTATCTTCAGTAGTATCTAATTCTAAAAAATTAAAAGCCACTGAACCATCAGTATTTAAGCTAATACTTATAACACTTGATAAAGTAACTTTTCCATAAGTTGACTCAGAATAATCAAAATTATCATCTGAACCAGCATTGGTCAAACGAAAACAATAAGTAGCCCCACCAGTTGCACTAGCTGTTGCTTGGACACTGTATTCAAGTTCTGTAAATTCAGCAGAAGTCAAACTGATAGCATCAGTCTGATCTGAAACTTCTCTAACCTCCCCAGCCACAAAAGTAGTATTTTCATTACTTAAACCAGGAATAGTATCACCAGTTGATTGACCTTCAGTAATATATGAAGAAGTTACCATTGCCCAATCAGAATCTGTTGAGACTCTTTCATAGGAACCAGTCAAACAAGTGTTAGGATTTGGTTCGGAAACTTCCAAACGATATTGATAATTATTTACAATTGGATTTCCTTCATTGGAAATTCCAATACGCAAACGCCTTGGGGTAATTTTTGTCAAACCAGTCAATGCTGTATCTTCATTTACTGCCCAGGTAGCTCCTGTTTCACCTTGTTCATTACCAATACTATAAAAATCTGCAGGAGAATTCTGATTGTTATAAGAAGTTTCTACCCAAGCTTCGCTTCTATCTGTATTTGAAATATGTATCTCATCAAGAGAGCCTGACTCAAAAGCAGAAGTACCATCTCCCCTAGTCATAAGTTTGATTGTATCAACAGCTCCATAACCTGTGGGTGCAATGGAACTACCTTGTTGAACCCCATCAACATAAAGTTCGGCATTAATACCATCAAAAATAAACCCATAATAGTGCCAATCACCATCACCCAATAAATCACCACCATCAATAGTTTTTGTTCTAAACCACAATCCATTATTTTGATACCCTAATATCCAATCACTTGAATACGACACTGCATGAGACTGTGTCATTAAATATTGAAGGCCATTAGAAATATCTTTTATCCAAGTAAAAACACTAAAAGCTCCATTTCCAGAAAGATTATAACCCATCATTGTATCTGTATAAGTACCACTAACACCATCAAAACTATCAGCTCCAGAAATTTTTCCAACAACATCTTGGTCTACTCCTCCGTAAGTAGTACCGTCATAATTATTTGCAGTGGCATCCATTGAACTACCAGTGGTTTCTTGCAAATGATAAACTAATTTATAATCATTAGACCATGTATCAGTATCGTCTGTTTCTGAAGCCGAACCATTTCCATAATAAAGAAAAATCTCTAAATCCTCATCTTTATCCATTGTG
>CAZRUM010000023.1:0-14719 GCA_964603435.1 uncultured Gammaproteobacteria bacterium
TAAAATGAGTTTGTCAACAGGGAGAGATTGACTATATAGAATTTAATCTATATACTTTTGTATATAAGTATGAATAAACAATATTCACAATTTGTACCGCCAGGCATGGACTACTATATTTTGTAGATCTATGTTTTAGTATAATTATTTACAAATAAGTAGTCCCGAAAATAATCGGGGCTATTTTTTTTCGCCCTAAATTTTATTGAAAATTAAAATTTAAGGACGAATTCCGTTGTAAAGCGGGCAGGCTATCAAATTAAATATAAATAATATGAAAAAACAATTTTTACCCGTGAGGGTAGAATAAAAAAGAGGGGTGAAAAACAAATTAATTAAACTAATCCCGACATAGTACGGGACAAGTATTATATGAATATACAAAAATTAATAAACTTAGAAGATAAATATGGGGCGAGCAATTATAAACCTCTTGATGTTGTAATTCAAAAAGGTAAAGGTGTGTGGGTGTGGGATGTAGCAGGAAATAAATATATGGATTTTTTGGCAGCCTACAGCGCAGTCAATCAAGGGCATTGTCATAAAAAAATTATTACAGCCTCAAAAGAACAAATGGATAATCTTACTTTGACTTCTCGTGCTTTTCGCAATGACAAGCTGGGTCTTTTTTATGAAAAGATTTGCCAGATGTCTGGATTTGAAAAGTTTTTACCAATGAACAGTGGGGCTGAGGCTGTGGAAACTGCTATTAAGTTAGCACGTAAGTGGGGTTATCAAAATAAAGATATAGAAAAAGATAAAGCAGAAATTATTGTATGTAATAATAATTTTCATGGTCGTACTGTCACTATTGTTGGTTTTTCTACAGAAGAACAATATAGGGATGGATTTGGTCCATTTACACCAGGCTTCAAAGCAGTTGAATTTGGCGATGCTGAAAAAATAGAGAAAGCCATAACAAAAAATACAGTGGCAGTACTTATGGAGCCAGCTCAAGGCGAAGGTGGTCTTATATTTACAAAGTCTGGTGCCTTAAAAAAAATCAGACAAATTTGTGATGACAACAATGTATTGTTAATGTTAGACGAAATTCAAAGTGGACTTGGTCGCACAGGCAAACTGTTTGCTTATGAACATGATGATATAAAACCAGATGTTTTAATTGTGGGTAAAGCTTTGTCTGGTGGTGTTTATCCAGTGTCAGGAGTGCTCGCTGATAATCAATATATGGAAGTATTCAAACCAGGTGATCATGGTTCTACCTATGGTGGAAATCCTTTGGCAGCAGCAGTGGGAATAGCAGCTTTGGAAGTAATAGAAGAAGAAAACTTGGTAGAAAATTCTGCTACGCTTGGAAGTTATTTAATATCAGAATTGAAAAAGATAGACAGTAATATTATAAAAGAAATTCGTGGGCAGGGGTTGTGGGTTGGGATTGAGCTAAAACAGGAAGTTGGTGGTGCTAGAAAATATTGCGAAGAATTAATGGATTTAGGACTCTTGTGCAAAGAGACTCATCAGCATATAATTAGGCTGGCTCCACCTCTAGTAATTACCAAAGAAGAAATTGATTGGGCTCTGGAGAGAATTAAAAAAGTATTAACAAAATAAAACATTGATTACACAGATTAAAACCTGCCTATCGGCAGGGATTACACTGAAATAAAAATAATACGAGTATAAAATTCAAGTAATCTGTGAAATCAACATAAATCAGTTTAAATCAATGTTATGAAAATTAGTATAATTGGTCTAGGTGTTATGGGTAATATTTTTTTGCAGACGGCAGAAAAATTAAAATTAGAAATTACCACTAGTAATAAAAATTCAGATAATAGTTTGGCTGTGGAAAATGCTGACGTTATTGTAATTGCGGTAAAGCCACAACAATTTTTTGAGCTAGCTGACTTGAAAGGTAAAATAAAAGATAGCACTTTGGTTTTGTCCGTTATGGCTGGTGTAAAAATTGAAAAGATACAGGATGTGTTGGGTGTAAAAAAGGTTGTTCGTACTATGCCAAACCTGGGAGCCAGAATAGGGAAGTCTATGACAGCTTGGACTTGTAGTGATCAGGTGTCAGAAGAAGAAAAAGAATTCACAAAAAAAATATTATCTGAAATTGGTAAAGAAATTTATTTTGATGATGAAAGTATGATTGACAAAACTACTGCTGTAGCTGGTTCAGGTCCTGGCTTTTTCTTTTACATAGTAGAAAAATGGATAGAAGCTGCTAAGGATTTGGGGTTTAGTGAAGTAGAAGCTCGCGATTTGGTTTTGGCAACGGTGGATGGATCAAACCAGCTTTTACAAGAGAATTTTGATGTTGGTCAGTTGAGAAATCAGGTTACTTCAAAGGGTGGAACTACCGAAGCTGGCTTGAAGGTTTTAGACGAGGTTCAGATAAAATCTGTTTGGGATAAAGTTTTGCAAGCTAGTAAAGATAGGGCCGAAGAGTTATCCAGATAACCATTGACCAGAATCAATTATTCTTCTATAATATAGTCCAAATAGGAAACGGGCACCTGCCTGAAAAAGGACAAAGAGTACGTTTCCAAAGGTCGAATTTAATTAAAAATTTTAATTTGGAAATGTATATGGATGTCCAAGATAAAAAGATGTTTGATGTGGATTTAAAATGTGCCAAGTGTGGTGCTCACATCACCCAATTACCATTTCAACCTTCAGGAGATCGTCCGGTATTTTGTCGTGAATGTAATCAAGCACATCGTGCAGAAATGCAAGGTGGTCAAGCACAAAAACAAATGTTTGATGTAGATGTCACTTGTGCTGGTTGTGGTAAAAAAATTACTCAATTACCTTTTATTCCAAAAGGCGATGGGGATATCAATTGTAAGGAATGTTATATTAAGAGTAAGAACCCAGTTTAAATTCTACTTTACAAAACAAAAAGGCACCTGTAAAAGGGTGTCTTTTTACTTGATTTTTTGGCTAAATTTGGTAGAATATAGATAATATGAAAAAATTAAATTATACAATTGAACAAGTTGAATTACTTGGGCATGTTGAACAAAAGATAAGGAAGTTGTTTTTGGAGAATCCTGTGCCTGCCCACGGTATAGAACATATTTCTCGAGTTGTTGAATGGGCTCGTAAAATTGCTCCAAAAGAAAAAGCCAAAAGTATTTTTTTGTGTGAGTTGGCTGCTTGGTTGCACGATATTGGTAGGTTAAGAGAAGATAACCCAGGTGAGGATAGTAGAAAGCATCATGAATTGTCGTATATAATGCTCCAAGAATGGTTTAGAGAAGATAAAGCTTTTGATATTTTAAGTAAAAAAGAAAAATTAGAGTTGTTGTATGCTGTGCGTTATCATTGGAATAATATGGCTGATAAATATGATACAGCTTGGATTTTACGTGATGCAGACAAGTTGGACGCTTTTGGTAAGGTGGGGATTGAGCGTGTAAAAGAATTATTTCCTAAAGATGAAGAGTGGAACCTATATTTGCGTCATATATACGAAATTTTTATACATGTTCGCACCAAGACTGCCAAAAAAATCATAAAAGATAAAAAATTAATGGATGCAGTTGAAAAAGAATATAAAAGTTATTTGAAATCAAAAATAGAGCCAGTAGAGTTATAGTTATGAAAAAAGAAAAAATCTTAGTAGCTATGTCTGGAGGCGTTGACTCATCAGTTGTCGCTGCTCTTTTGGTTAAACAGGGTTATGACGTCACAGGAGCTTTTATGGTGAATTATGAAGATGGAGAGTCTTGTTGGCGAGGTGATTATCAAGATGCACTCCGTGTGGCAGCTCATCTGGGAATAAAATTATTAAAATTAGATTTTTGTAAGGAATATAAAGAAAAAGTTCTTGACCACATGTATAAAGAATACGAAGCGGGTAGAACTCCAAATCCAGATGTAATGTGTAATCGTTATATTAAGTTTGGTGTGTGGCTTGATAAAATAAAAGAGCTAGGTTTTGATAAAATTGCTACAGGACATTACGCAAAGACGGATGGTAACAAATTATTACAAGCAAAAGATAAAAATAAGGACCAAACATATTTTTTGCATCAGCTAAACCAGGAACAGCTCAGCCAAACTCTATTTCCTCTAGGTAAGTATAAAAAAACTAAAGTTAGAAGTTTAGCTAAGAAATTTAATTTGCCAACCGCTGAAAAGGAGGAAAGTATGGGAGTTTGTTTTGTGGGGGAGGTCCCGATGAAAGAATTTCTTGAAGGTAAAATCAAGGACAAGATTAAAGGTGGTGATGTAATAATGTCTAATGGTAAAAAAATAGGCAGACATGATGGTTTGGCTTTTTGTACAGTTGGACAGAGACATGGTTTTACTCAGGCTGGTGGTGACAAGCCATTGTTTGTAGTAGATAAAGATTTTAAAAATAATCAGTTAATTGTGGGCTATGAGGATGATCCATTGTTGTATAAAGAGCAGATAGAGGTTGAAGATTTACATTGGATTGGACAGAAGCCTAAATTTCCTTTAAAATGTAAGGTAAGGCTACGTCATCGTCAAGAATTGAGAGATTGCGTAGTTGAAAATAATATTATCAAATTTAAAAAAGAAGAACGCGCTGTTACACCAGGGCAATTTGCTGTTTTTTACAAGAAACACGAATGTCTGGGTGGTGGTGTAATTAAATAATTTTTTTATATGACTTGGATTTTACTTGCGGTTATAACGGCAATATCTTACGGGGTATATAATGTTTTTATTAAAATTTCATCTGGAAGTATTAATCAGGTGGTTGGTGCAGTCATTTTACAGGTGGTGGCTGCAATTTTTGGGGGGGTCATTTTGTTGTTTATGAAATTTAATGGTGCAGAATTTAATATTTCACAAAAAGGTGTTTTATTTGCAGTTTTAGCTGGTATAACGGTAGGTCTTGCAGAGATATTATCATTCTATGTTTTTTCTAAAGGGGCCCCAGTTTCAATTGGTACTGCTATAATTGTTGGAGGTTCTGTGGTTGTGGCTGCTGCGGTTGGGTTTTTTATGAAAGAAAGTTTCACTTTTTTTAATATGCTCGGATTATTAGCTATTGTTTGTGGTATAGTGTTGTTTAGTTTAAATAAATAAATAATATGGAAAACATTTTTGCATTAATACACGCTACTTGGTTATATCTACTGTTGTCGCTTTTTGTAGTGGTAATTGCTTATAAATATTTCAAATAAAATATGACAACACACGAATTACGTAAAAAATATCTAGATTTTTTTAAAAGCAAGAATCATGTTGTGATTTCTTCGGCTTCTCTTATTCCAGAAAATGATCCGACCACACTTTTTACTAGTGCAGGTATGCAGCCAATGATCCCATATTTACTTGGTGAAAAACACCCAGAGGGAACAAGAATTGCTGATTCACAAAAATGTTTTCGTACTCAAGATATCGATGTGGTAGGGGATAATCGTCATACTACTTTTTTTGAGATGCTCGGCAATTGGTCTTTAGGTGATTATTTCAAAACCGAACAAATTGATTGGATGTACGATTTTGTAACCAAAGAAATTGGTCTGGATCCAAATAGAATTTATGTTACTTGTTTTCGCGGTAATAGCGAGATCGGTATTCCACGTGATGAGCAGGCTGCAAGTCTATGGCAAGGAAAATTTGAATCTGCTGGTGTTGAAGCAAAGATTGTTGATAATATAGAGGTAGAAGGTATGCAGGGTGGTCGTATTGCCTATTATGATGATACAAAGAACTGGTGGAGTAGGGCCGGAGTTCCAGCAAATATGCCAAAAGGGGAGCCAGGTGGGCCTGATGCTGAGATGTTTTGGGATTTTGGTGAAGAGTTAAAAATTCATGAAAATTCTGAATATAAAGATAAACCTTGTCATATAAACTGTGATTGTGGGCGTTTTGTAGAGATTGGTAATAATGTCTTCATGCAGTATGTGCGAGAAGAAAATGGTTTTGAAGAATTAAAACAAAAGAATATTGATTTTGGTGGTGGACTAGAACGAATGTCACAGGCTGTTCTCGATGTGCCAGATATTTTTATGATAGATGTATTTTCTGGAGTGAAAACTGAGCTAGAAAAATTGTCTGATAAAAAATATGGTGGGAATGATGAGGAGACAAAAGCTTTTCGTGTAATTATGGATCATCTGCGTGGAGCAATTTTTCTAATTGCCGACGGAGCTGTAGCCTCAAATAAGGACCAGGGTTACTTTACACGTAGACTTATTCGTCGGGCTGTTCGTTTTGCAAGTCAGCTTGGTATCAAAGAAAACTTTTGTGGAAAATTGGCAGAAATTTATATTGCTGAGTACAGTGAGTCATATTCTTATCTAAATGATAAAAAAGATTTTATTATTTCAGAATTGAAAGCAGAAGAAAATAAGTTTAGACAAACTCTCGAGCAAGGAATAAAGGAATTTGAAAAAGGAATTGATCCTTTTATTCTTTTTACTACTTATGGTTTTCCAATTGAGCTTACAAAAGAATTGGCAGAGGAAAAAGGAATAAAAATTGATGAGACTGATTTTAATAAAAAAATGAAAGAACACCAAGAACTTTCTCGTCAAGGTGCTGAAGAAAAGTTCAAAGGTGGTCTAGCTGACTCTAGTGAGATGAGTACAAAGTATCATACGACTACACATTTGCTTCATGCAGCTCTTAGAAAAGTCCTGGGTGACCATGTAGAACAGCGTGGTAGTAATATTACAGACAAGCGTTTGCGTTTTGATTTTTCACATTCAGAAAAAATGACACCAGAACAAAGAGAAGAAGTAGAAAATATTGTAAACGAAGCTATTTCTAAAAAACTTTCAGTAAGTATGGTAGAGATGACAGTAGAAGAAGCCAAAGAACAAGGTGCAATTGGACTCTTTGGTGATAAATATGGTGAGAAGGTAAAAGTCTATACTGTCGGTGAGGGTGGTGATATTGTTAGCAAAGAAATCTGTGGTGGTCCTCATGTGGAAAATTTGGCAGACATGGGTCATTTTAGAATCAAAAAAGAAGAATCTTCTAGTTCTGGTATACGTCGTATAAAAGCAATATTAGAATGATAAAAAAACTATTACAAAAGTTTTGGAAAATGCGCTTTGAATTTTCAAAGTATTTTATAATTGGTATGAGTGGAGTGCTTATTGATATGGGTACTCTTATCTTGTTTAAAGAAGTTTTTGGTTGGATGCCAGTTTTTGCTGTGGTTGTCAATCAATTGCTCCTGCTTGTTTATATTTTTTGTTTAAATAAATATTGGACTTTTAGGAATAAGGAGATAGCTCGAAAGCAGATTGCTAGATTTGTAGTCTTAGCTTTTTTTAATTACCTCCTTTCTATAGCGGTGATGTACGGATTTAACCATATAATGGAATTTGACTATCGTTTGGTTCGTTTAACCAATATTGCTCTAGCTGTATCTTGGAATTTTTTCTTATATAAATACTGGGTTTTCAAGTAAAAAATCTCTAAAATAAGCAAAATTTAAGTTATACACAGGTATTTTGGGGTATTTTCTTGACATTGTTTGGGATTTATTGTAAAATATCGCTGTTATTAAAAATTTCATGGGAAACAAACAAGACGTTGTAGAAGTTCAGGGTACAATAGAAGAGCTATTGCCTGGCGCTACATTTCGTGTAAAATTGGAAAACGGTCATGAGATCAGAGCTCACTTGTCTGGTAAGATGCGTATGCATCGTATTAGATTAGGAGCAGGGGATGAAGTCAAGATAGAATTGACCCCGTATGATCTTACTATGGGTCGTATCACATTTAGAATGTAATCATTTACCTGTTTCTACAGGTTAAGAGCAATCAACTAGTGCGGTGGAGCATTTCCTTGCGAAAAGGCAGATATGTCATTGAGGAAAGCAACGATATCGCGGCAGTAGTTGGTGTTTTTTTGACTAATTTATGAAAGTACAAGCATCCGCAAAAAAACGTTGTGCAAAGTGCAAGACCGTGCGTCGTCGTGGGGTTGTTCATGTTATCTGTGAAAATCCACGTCACAAACAACGTCAAGGCACTAAACAACGTACAAAATCTGCGTAATTTATAATAAAATATGAGAATTTCAGGTGTATCAATTCCAAAAGATAAAAGAATAGTAATTGCCCTTACCTATGTTCATGGTATTGGTTTGACTACTTCAAAGAAAATTTTAGAATTAGCTAAGATTGATGAGTCTGTTAGAGTAAAGGATTTGGACCAGGATCAAGAAGATAAATTGCGTAATTTAGCAGAAAAAGATAATAAGCTAGAAGGAGATCTTCGTAGTGAGGTTTCTCAAAATATTAAAAGACTAAAAGATATTAAATCTTACCGTGGTTCTCGTCATGCTAGTAGATTGCCTGTGAGAGGACAAAGAACTAAGACTAATTCCCGTACTTTAAGAGGTAATAAGAGAAGTATGGCTGTTAGTGGTAAGAAACCAACTGCTCAAAAAACCTAAACTTATAATTAAATATGGCTAAACAACCAAAAAAAACAATTAAAAAGAAAAAGAAAATTATAAAACAGGTTGGTACTGGTAGAGCTTATATTCAAGCTACTTTTAACAACACAATTATATCTGTGACAGATCAAAATGGTGATGTCTTGGGTTGGTCTAGTGCTGGTATGGTTGGTTTTAAAGGTCCTAAAAAAGCTACTCCTTATGCAGCTGGTCAAGTTGTAAAGAAAGTTGCTGAGAATTTAGAACCTTACGGTATAAAAGAAGTAGTAATTTTTATAAAAGGTATTGGTGGTGGTCGTGAAGGTGCTATTAGAGCATTCAATGCAAATAATATTCAAGTTTTATCTATTAAGGACGTGACTCCTATTCCACACAATGGTTGTCGTCCACCTAAGCGTAGAAGAGTTTAATATGGGAAAATATATTGGTCCAAAAAATAAAATTGCTAGACGTTTTGGTGTAAACTTGGGTTTGAAATCCAATGCTGCTAAGGTTGCTCGTAGATTGAGCCAACCACCAGGACAACACGGTCCAAAGAAAAGAGCTGGTGCCAGCTCATCTTATGGTAAACAACTTTTAGAAAAACAAAAAGCTAAACTTATTTATGGTTTGCGTGAAAAACAGTTTCGTGCCTATGTAGTAGAAGCCAATCGTCGTGAAGGCGATTCCGGTGTAAATTTACAAAGAATTTTGGAAACTAGAATGGATAATGTAATTTATCGACTTGGTATTGCTGATACTCGTGCTCAAGCTCGTCAGTTTGTTTCTCACAACATGTTTACCTTAAATGGCAAGAAAATGAACATTCCTTCTCATTTGGTAAAAATAGGGGATGTGATTGGTTTGAAAGAAAATAAACAAAAGAAACAAATTTTTGAAAATTTGACAGAAAAGTTGTCAAAAGTAAATGCTCCATCATGGCTTAGTATAGATGCCAAGGCTAAATCTGGTAAAGTACTCAGCCTACCAATGGAAGCAGATTTCGATAAAATATTTGATGTAAAACTTATTGTTGAGTTTTACTCAGCCCGTTAATACAAAGGGAGGTTAATTCTCCATCCTGCATTGCAATGTGGGGTAATATATAAAAATATATGGAGCAAATTCTATTACCAACTACGATTGATTTTGTAGAAGGTGACCAACCAAACACAGGAAAAGTAGTTATCACTCCTTGTCAACAAGGTTATGGTACTACTCTTGGTAACTCACTTAGACGTGTTTTGCTTTCTTCTCTACCAGGTAGTGCTGTAGAAGCTGTGAAGATTGACGGTGTACAGCATGAATTTTCTACAATTGAGGGTGTAAAGGAAGACGTAGTAGAAATTATTTTAAATTTAAAACAATTGGCTGCGAAAGTTTACGGCGAAGAATCAATTACCCTAACTTTGTCTAAAAAAGGTTTAGGAGATGTATTTGCTAGTGATATTGAAAAAAATTCTGATGTAGAAATTGCCAATGGAGATATGAAAATTTGTACTTTGACTGATGCTAAAAAGACTTTAGAAATGGAAATCACAGTTGGTACTGGTCGTGGTTATGTACCAGTCGAAAAGAAAGAAGGTAAAAATTTAGATTTAGGTACAATTTTGGTTGATTCACTATACACTCCAATTCGTGATGTTGGTTACAACGTAGAAATGACTCGTTTGGGTGATGTAACTGATTATGAAAAATTGATTGTAAATATTGAAACAAACGGTACTATTTCTCCTCGTATGGCTGTGCAACAGTCTACCAAGATCTTGATGGATCATTTTGCTTTGATTCTTGATAGTGCTGGTGGTGAAGAAATAGATGAAATTCCAGTAGTAAAGGAAGAATCTGTTGAAGCTGAAGTTGAAGCTGTGGAGGAAGAATCCGCCGACGCTAAAGCTGTGGAGGACAAGGAAAAACCAAAGAAAAAAGTAGCTAAGAAAAAAGTTTCTAAAAAGAAAGTTGAAAAAGAGGAGAAATAATATTTTGTAAATATGAGACATAAAGTAAAAAAGACAACTTTGGGTAGAGAAAAAGCTCCTCGTGAAGCTATGCTTCGTAATTTGTCAGAGAGTTTGATTTTGCATGATGGTGTAAAAACTACCGAAGCAAAAGCTAAGGCAGTTCGTATGGTAATAGAGCCTCTTATTACTAAGGCTAGAAAAGGTACTTTGGCTGCTAGACGTGAGATCATCAAAGTTTTATATACTGAAGCTGCTGTCAAAAAATTGATGGAAGTAATTGGTCCAAAATATAAAGAGAGACAAGGTGGTTATACTCGTATAATCAAAATGGCTCCTAGAAAAAATGATGCTGCCAAAATGGCACGTATTGAACTTGTATAATATATGACAAAAGAAATTAAAAGAAATAAAATTGAACTAGACGCAACTGACCAAGCAGCCGGACGTTTAGCAACTCAGATTGCAATGTCTTTGCGTGGTAAAACAAAACCAGATTTTTCTCCACACATTGATAGTGGGGATTACATTACTGTAAAGAATGCTGGTAAGATGAAATTTACTGGTAAAAAACTTGTTCAAAAAGATTATTATCATCACACAATGTATCCAGGTGGACTTCGGACTACTCCTTTGAAAAAGATTTTTGAGAAGGATCCTACTGAAGTATTACGTCGTGCTGTTTATGGAATGCTTCCAAAAAACAAATTACGTGATGGTATGATGAAAAGATTAACTATCAAAGCTTAAATATGGCAGATAAAAAAGACAATATATTAGTTCGTTCAGTTGGTAGAAGAAAAACTGCTGCTGCACGTGTTAGATTTACTACTGGTAAAGGTGTTGTTACTATCAATGGTAGAACTTTGGAAGATTATTTTCCTACTCAACTATGGCAAGAAGTTGTAATGTCTCCATTGGTAAAAACTAGTAGAGAAGGTAAATATGATGTTAGTGTGAAGATCATTGGTAGTGGTGTTAGCTCTCAAGCTGATGCTGTCCGTCATGGTATTGCTAGAGCTTTAGTAAAATTGGATGAAGAATTGAAACCAATTTTGAAAGCTGAGGGCTATCTAAGTCGTGATTCTCGTGCTAAAGAAAGAAAGAAACCAGGTCTTCGCAAAGCTAGACGTGGTAGACAGTGGAGAAAACGTTAAAATCACCTTACCACTTTACTACCTAACCACTTAACCACTTACAAAATCGCCCGAAAGGGCGGTTTTTTTTATTTGAAAAAATACTTGATTTAGGGTAGAATATAGCTTAGTTATGCAACAAAAATCTATTGCCAAAAATACAGCTTTTATAACTTCGGCCCTTATTATGCAAAAGGTGTTTTCTTTTGTTTATTTTACTTTGATTGCACGTCATATTGGTGCAGAGGGGACTGGTAAGTATTTTTTTGCTTTGTCTTTTACAACCATCTTTGTGGTTTTTATTGATCTTGGTCTGACTCAAGTCCTTATCCGCGAAGGGTCTAAGTCAAAAGAGAAATTACAAAAGTATTTTTCTAGTGTTATTTTTTCAAAAATATTTTTTGCCATTCTTACCTACATTGCAGCCGTTGTGACAATTAAACTCATGGGTTATTCGATAGAAACAAAACATTTGGTTTATCTGTCTGCTGTTACCATGATTTTCGATTCCTTGCATCTGACTATTTATGGAATTTTACGAGCGATTGGAAATCTAAAATATGAAGCTATCGGGATTGTTGGTTCTCAGCTTTTGACTTTAATACTTGGTACGACTTTTCTTTATCTAAATTTTCCTCTAATTTATCTTATTGCAGCTTTCACTATACCGAGTTTTTTAAATCTGATTTATGCTGCAACTATTTTGTACAAGAAGTATCATCTTAGTCTAAAGCCGACATTTGATAGGGAAGTGATGAAGTTTTTTGCGAGTATCGCTGTACCATTTGCCTTAGCTGCTGTTTTCGCTCGTGTTTATTCTTATATAGATTCAATTTTACTTTCCAAATTGCTTGGGGACGCTGAAGTTGGTTGGTATAGTATTCCTTACAAAATTACTTATTCATTTCAATTTATCCCTCTCGCCCTGATGGCTGCACTTTATCCACGCTTTAGTGAATATTTTGTGACCAATAAAGAACGTCTGGCTTATATTTTTGAGCGTGGAATGAAATATTTACTCATCATGGTCTTTCCAGTAGTCGTTGGGATTGGAATTTTATCTAGGGACATTATTCTTTCTATTTATACAGAGGAATATGTAAATTCAATAATGCCTCTAAAGATTTTGCTTTTAGGGTTGGTATTCTCTTACATGAGTTTTCCAATTGGGGCATTTCTCAATGCTTGTAATCGTCAGGTCACACAAACGACGATTGTATTTTTTGTAATGGTAATAAATATTGTTTTAAATCTGACTTTAATTCCAATCTACGGTGTATCTGGAGCGGCCATCGCGGCTCTAGTTGGTAATCTTATTCTAACTACTGTGGGCTATATGATAATTCCGCGTATTACCAAGATTTCACATAGTTTTATTCTAAAAACAATTTTACAACTGGCTATAGCTACTTTTGTAATGGGTCTGGCGGTTTACTATACAAATTTAAATTATCACTATACTGTAGCAATTTTGGCTGGAGCTATCACTTATCCAATAATGCTTTTTGTTACACGTTCTATTACCAAAGAGCAGATTGTAGAAGCAGTTCAGTTGGTACGTAAATCCTGAGGAGTTTCACGAAATTGAGATGACGTAAGGATCCTTTTTTAATGCATTATTATTTGCATCAAATATAATTTACTTTAAATATTCGTTCGTGGCTTGGAAAGGGATTCCTCACTACGCTCGGAATGACAACGTTGTATGAAAAAAATATTACTAATCACTTTAGAGTTTCCTCCACAGATTGGTGGGATCGCTACTTATGTCCAATATTTTGCAGAAACATTAAATCCTAGTCAGGTGGTTGTTTTGGCTCCAAAAAATAAAGATGCAGAAGAATTCGATAAGAATTTAAAATTTAAAGTCATTCGTAAAAATGCATACTATCCAAAATTTATGTGGCCACGTTGGTTTAGATTGTTTTGGCAGGTTTTGCGAATTGTAAAAAAAGAAAAAATTGATATTATTTATCTTCATCATGTTTTGCCTGTTGGGTATGTTGGTTGGTTGATAAAAAAGATATTAAAAATTCCTTATCTAATTTTTTCTCACGGTACAGATATTGAGATGGGTACACGTTCTCTTTGGAAAAGAAAAAGACTTTTTCAGGTTGCAAGTCAGTCCGAGCAAATTATTTTTAATAGTCAATCTTTAAAAGAAAGGCTTCTGCGTATTTTGCCGGATCTGGAAAGTAAATCCAGTGTGCTTTATCCTTGTCCTGAGAAAATATTTTATCAGATTCCAGAAAAGGAAAGCTTAGATGCTTTGCGTCGACAGTACGCCTTGGCTGGTAAAAAAGTAATGCTTACTGTAGCGCGCATGGTGGATGGTAAGGGTTACCCCCATCTTCTTCGTATGCTCCCAGCAATTTTAAAAGAAGTGCCAAATTTAGTTTGGATCATTGTGGGTGATGGGCCAAAGAAGAAATGGTTTCTGGAAGAAATGCAGAAAAAAACTTTGCAAAGTGCAATTCGTTTTGTAGGTGATATTCCTCACAATGAATTAAAAAGTTATTACTATATGGCCGATTTGTTTACTGTACTTACTCACCCAGATGAAGGTAGAGAAGAGGGTCTAGGGTTGGTATTTTTAGAAGCCGGTGCTTGTGGTTTGCCATCAGTGGCGGGGAAGAGTGGTGGTGTAGAAGAAGCAGTCTTGCATACACAAACAGGTTTGATAGTTGATATTTTTAAAGGTGACAAACCAGTAATAAATTCTATTGTAGAATTATTGAAAAATACTGATTATGCAGGAGAACTTGGTAAGAATGCTCAAGATAGAATTAGAACTAATTTTCAATGGGAACATCAGCTTAAGGTAATTGATAAGTGGAGATAATTTCACGGTTAATCCTGAGGAAGCTCACGAAGTTGAGGTGACGTGAGGATCCCTTTCCATTGCATTTTTATTTGCATTTAATTAAATTTATTTTAATGCGTCATAAAGGAAACTTGAAAAGGAATTCCTCTCTACGCTCGGAATGACAACAAAATATGGATCTAATTAGTATTATCATCCCAATCTATAATCGTAGAAATATTTTTAAATCTGCGTTGGCTTCGGTTTACAAACAAAACTATCGTCCGTTAGAATTGATAGTGGTTGATGACGGTAGTACAGAGGATATCGCCAGTCTGGTTAGTGAATTCAAAATGCAACATCCAGATATAAATACGATTTATCATAAACAAGAAAATCAAGGTGCTCCGGCAGCCAGAAACAAAGGTTTTGAATTATCTAGTGGAGACTATGTAATCTTTTGGGATGCGGATGT
>CAZRUM010000024.1:0-14680 GCA_964603435.1 uncultured Gammaproteobacteria bacterium
TTGGCTAAATCTAGCCAATTTTTTGTTTCCACAGTTTACTCTATTGACACATAATAAGTTTTCCTGTATTATATTGATAACTCCACAGACAGTAGGTGTCTCAATAGACTTAATTTCCTACCGAGGATACAAATGATGAATTTCATCAAAGGTCGTTGTATTCTATTTGTTCTGTGGTTTAAGCCACAGTTTTTTGTTTTTTAGACAAGAAACCAATAAACATATTTATGGCTAAAACCAGACAACAAAAAGAAGAATCTGTTAGCAGTCTTGCTACCAGAATCAAAGAATCTAAATCAGTGATTTTTGCTAATTTTCAAGGTCTTAAGGTTTCCGAATCTGAAGAACTTCGCGGCCAGTGTCGTGAACAAAATGTTGGATATTTAGCAAGCAAAAAAAGCCTTGTAAGAAAAGCTTTGTCCGACTCAGGTTTTGAAGTCGACACAAAAGCTTTTGAAGGTGGTGTAGCTGCTGTATTTGGAATAGAAGACGAGGTAGCTCCTGCTCAATTACTTCATAATTTTGCCAAAAAACATGACGTCGTAACTTTTTACGGTGGAGTGCTAGAAGGTAAATATATTGACGGTAAAAAAGTAGAAGAGCTAGCAAAATTACCAAGCAAACAAGAACTTTATGCAAAACTAGTTGGATCTATTAATGCTCCAGTATCTGGCTTTGTAAATGTCTTGGCTGGTAACTTGCGTGGCCTTGTTAGCGTGTTAAATAATATTAAAGAAGCGAAAGCTTAATTAAAAATAATATGACTGATGAACAAGTAAAACCAGAGGAGAAAAAAGAAGAAGCTCCTAAGGTTGAAGAAACAAAAGCTCCTCAAGCTGAAGAAAAAGAGGAGAAAAAAGACGTGGAAGTTCCTGCAAAATTCAAATCTCTTGTAGAAGAGATTGAAAAAATGTCAGTTCTAGATTTAGCTGAATTAGTTAAAATCCTAGAAGACAAATTTGGTGTTTCAGCTGCTGCTCCTGCTATGATGATGGCTGGCGCTCCTGCTGCTGGTGAAGATGCTGTAGAAGAAAAAAGCGAGTTCAATGTAGAACTTACTGAAATCGGTGGTACCAAAATCGCTGTTATCAAAGTAGTAAAAGAAATAACAGGTTTAGGTCTTGCTGATGCCAAAGGATTGGTAGACGGCGCTCCTGCTGTTATCAAAGAAAATGCTCCAAAAGCTGAAGCAGAAGAAATCAAAAAGAAAATTGAAGAAGCTGGTGGTAAAGCAGAACTTAAGTAATACACGGAAATACGGAACAAAAGGATTATACGGAAAATAAAACACTTCTAGAAATAGGGGTGTTTTTATTGAAATTTAGCTAAATTCTGTTATACTATTGACAATTTTTTAAAAAGATGGTATTCTGTCTTGAAAATCGTTCTTTGAAAAAAGTGTATGTTTGGGGTATAAAATGTATCTAAATTAGGTATATTATTTACCCCAAACATCACAACATACTTTTGACCGTCCATGGGGTAATGGATGGTCTGGACCAAGGCGAAAGGATATAGAATGAAGACGACAAACCTCTTGCGGATCAGGGATGGTCTCTCGTTCGCCCGCCAGCTCGGCGTCGTGGAGCTTCAGCTCGTGACCGAGAACCACGGCAACAGTCGGTGGTACTGGAGAATGCACGATTTCCTCAACATGTTGCGGGATGCTCTCGAGAAGGGCATCATCCAGACCGAGGAGTACGCGCAACTGCTGGCCGAGGCCGAGGAGCACGGTCTGCTCGCTGACTTCACGGCGTTCGTGAACAAGGCGCGCGAAGCCGACGTTTCCACGGATCTCTGTGGTGAGTGGAGCTTCCAGCTCTGCCAGGCCATCGACGGGAACACCTGTCACGTTCCGGTCGATCACCTGCCTCACGGCCACATTACCTACCAGGGCAATCGTGCCACCGGGGAGTTCCTCGATCTCGAAGGCTGCAACAACTTCCTGTTCAGGCTCATCGAGGGTGAGCTGGAGGAGACCCTCATGGGGCCGGATGAGGCCGCGGCCGTGTTCTGTCAGGCCATTCGCGCCGACGTGCCCATCGACCAGGAAAACTTCAGCCGTCGGATGCACGCCCTGCCTCACGAGGTTCTGGGCAAGATGGTGGCCGAAGGAAGGGTCATTGAGGAGCGTCGGGAGGAGAGCGAGCGCGAGCGCCGGCGCAACTCGGATCAGATCCCTGACATTCTTCGTCAGGTCGCAGGCCTCCTCGGTCTGGACTTGTCGGGGTTGGATTTCTCCGGTTCCTCCCTCCTGTCCCTTCTGAGTGAGACGCATGACTGCGAGAACTGCACCATCGCCGACATATGCCCCCTTCGGGAGTTCCTGGTTCACGAGCAGCAGGCGACGTCGCTCACCACCGACACCGACGTGTCCACCGACGGTGGCAACGGCGACACTCCGCCCGAGGAGCAGGCGCCGTCCGCCGACCCTGCGTCCCCCGAGGACGAGACTTCCGACACGTCCGTCGAGGTCGCCACCACCCCGGACGTTGCGCCTCCCGAGGCGCCGTCCACCACCCCGGAGCAGTAGCTTCGATTGAACCAGTGCGCGCTCACATGAGCGCACGCTGGCAGACGCCGAGGCTCGACTGGTCATCATGCAATGTGATGACCAGTCGCTCCTTCCTTCCAGAGTAAATAAATATATTTGTATATTGTGGAAGAAAAAACACTCTCAAAGTATGAGAGTGTTTTTTATTTGATTATTTAGCTTATTTTGTTGTCGCACTTTTCATTCGACTCACCATTACAATCGCAAATAGTAATATACCAGCCCCAATGAATTGAGTAGTGTTCATTAGATTGCCGTGAACAAAGTATTCTAAAATTACAGCTGAGATTGGTAAACCTAGTTCACAAATAGTTGAGACAGAAGCTTTGGTATGTTTTAGACCAAAGTAATAGAGTAGCATGGCTACACCGCCAGAACTAAAAATAATTAAAAAGAAAAATTTCCATTGTACAGGGGAGATTATTGGGATGGCAGTTTGGTTACCAACAAAGAGCATCATTACACCAACAATCAAAGCAGTAAAACCAAAGCGGATATAAGTACCAATCCGGTAGTTTGTTTCCTTTAAAGCGCGTTTGGAAAATACAGTAGAGGCTCCCCAGGAGATAGCTGCTAAAAGTCCAAACATGGCTGCTATGGTAGTTTTGTCTCCAGTATCAAAGTTTGGTCTTAGCTCTGGGAAGGCAATGGCGTAAGCTCCAATCAGGGCGAGTACAGCGTAAAAGAAAAATTTCTTTGGTAGTTTTTCTTTTAGTAATATCCAAGCAAGTAATATAGCAAAGATTGGTTGAAGTTTTTGCATCAAGATCACTGCTGATAAGTGTGCAAAGTTTACATAAAACAAACCTTTGGTAATAGCTAGACTACCTAAGGCTCCACCAAACAAAGCGACAAGAAAGAAATAAAAATAACTAGTTTTGGTTATAACTTTTAATTTTTTTCGTTCATAAATTAAAAAAGGCAACATTATCAAAAATGCTATTGCATGTTCAATAAAAACTACTGTTGTTACAGGTAGGGAGTAGAGCGCAGGTCTAAGTACTACACCGTCTAGGCCCCACAACATTGCGGCCACCACTATAAATAGTGGAAAGATATACAGAGGTTTTTTCATATACGCGTATTTAAAAAGAGAGGGTTTTTTATTCAACTCTTTTTATTGATTAATATTTGAATGAGTAAATTTTATTAGAGTCAAGAACGTAAATAGTCTTGCCTGGTTCGTCTATGATCATGCTAGTAGGATTTTGCCAAGCAGAATAAGTATATTGATTGAGTAGTTTGCCAGTCTTATCTAATATTACAACACGTTTGTTGGTTGGTTCCAAAATGTAGAGGTTGTCAATGTCATTGTATGTCCAGATTTCAGTTGGGTTTTCTAAAGCTGGATCAAGTCCTGTAATATTAAAATTAGTTTTATTGCCAGCATCAAATTTAAAAATTTCACCATTTTGTTTCAAGACAAAGAGGTCTCCGTCAATAGCTAGAGAAACACCATCGCTGATATCAGAATTATCTTTTAGCCAAGGTGTACCTTTGTCGTAGCCAGTTTGGGTAAGATTGTGTTTATAAATTTGATTGTTGATTGGGTCCAAGATGTAGACGCGTCCGTTGTATATAAACAAATCAGTTATTTTAGTCGTGTCTTGTTCAAAATTAACATCAAGTTTAGTTAGATTATTTATTTCTTTATTATATTCTGCCAAACTTTGGTCGCCTGAAGCAAAAATAATCTTGTCATTTTCTTTTGGTGTGTCAGCCAGAATTAGACGGGGGATGGTATTGTGAGGAGTTACTTGTAGTTCTTTGGTGCTAGCATTTAGTTTATAAAGATTGATGTCGTCTGGGCCAAAGACAAACAAGGTATTATCTAATAAAGCTATTTTTTCTGTCATGGCCGATTCATTTACTCCTGATAAATCTACAAGTATCGTCGGTGTTACTTCTATAATTTTTCTTAGTTTAATTAAGACAGAGTCAATCTCAGTGTTGAGTTCTAGTTTTTCATCTTTTTTGTTATCAGGTAGGGTTTCTACTAGAGTCTGGGCTTCGTGGAGTAGAGCTAGAGCTCGTTCTTCATCGTCATAAATTAGGCTAGCATCAGCTGCATTTTTTTTATCAATAATAGCTTGGACTTGATTATTATAAGCTTGACGGTCGGCCTGAATATTTTCTTTAGTTTTGAAAATTAGTAGACTAACTATAAAAATAAGAGCAAATATTATAGTGGCAATAAGTAAGATTCTACTGGTCATTGGCATGTGCCCAAAATCTTGTTTTTTTTCTTTTACTCTGTTTTTGTATTCTCTTATAACTTCACTGCGTTGTCCACCACGATTGCTAATTATTAAAAATAGGGCGACTAGAGATTTGTATGTAAAAAAGAAAATAGTTTTTATAAGTTTGAATAAACCAAGAATGGTAGTGACAAGTGCGCGACCGATTGAAATCAAAACGGTATTTAAAATAGTTTCCGGTTTGTCAGTTCTTGGGCGATAGTTTGTTTCAATATTACCTTTCCTTTTTGTTTCTAGATTTTTTTTACGTTTATTTTGGACTTTATTCAATTGTTTTTCATTATGTTTTTGTCTTAAATTATCCAACAAAGAAGACGAATTTTTTTTGATATTTTTGAGAATTGGTGGAGATAAAATTTCTTCTGTACTTTTAGCTTGGGTTAGCATTTTGTTGAGTGATTCTTCTGAACCCACAGACATTTTTTTTGGTTGGCGTCCTGTGGTTGGCATTTGGTTTTTGTTGGGAAATTGGAACAAAATACCACCAAAAGATAAGTCACGATTTATATCACTCAAGACTTTTTGGACATGTTCGGCGCTTTGTCTGCTGTTACGATTGGTAATTATTTTTTTAACTCTATCAGTATTGAAATAATCCATGACATGTGGGGTGGCAATATAAAATAAGTCACCTTCGTTTATTTCACCCTGCATCATAGAGGAGAAGAGGTGATTGGCATTAAGTTCTTCACCATCGGCCAAAATATCCAAAGTTTCCAAGTCTTGTTTGCCTTGATAAAAAAGATTTGCTTGGGGTGAGCCGTGATAAGCAAAAGAAAGTTCATGACCTCTCAAAACACCAACAATACAACTAATAACAGAATCTTTGTATTGTAAAATGTGATGACCACGACGGTTTATAAATTCTAGAGTGGTCTCAAAAGCATTTTCTTCATTATTGTCAGTTTCATAGTAGCCAGATTCTAGATCGTCTATCATTTGTTGTAGGTGTTCAATCTGTTCTAGATTGCCATTGTTGATTTCTGCCAATGCAAAAAAATAACCCTTTTTTTCTTCCTCAGGGGTACCAGGTTCTGTAATGTGGAGGAGGACGTGAGACCTCTCCTGGTCTTTGCCTTCTACAAAAAACTCATTAATTTCGAGTACGTCTTTCATAAATCTTAGTTAAAAGTCCACAAAGCTCATAGTTGCAAAGTTTTGACTTTAATGGACTTATTCATTATACTATATCTTGCAAATACTGGAAAGGCTCTAAATACCCAAAAGGCTTAAACTGTGTATATTCTAGCCTTCCTATATTTTCAAATTTTTAGGCTTTTAAATTTAAAATTATGCTTGAACACCTTTTTGGTTCAAAGACTAGACTAAAACTTTTGAGGACTTTTTTTCGTGATGAAACAAAGTCTTTTTATGTGCGTGAGCTTTCTCGCTTGCTCGATGCACAGATAAATGCGATCCGTCGTGAGCTAGAACTACTTGTAAAATCAGGTTTGATAAAGGAAACTAAAGATGGGGGAACGGACACAGAAAAGGCTGGGCATGCTCTACGTAAATATTACAAACTTGATACTGAGTCTATTTTGTATCCAGAGATGAGTGCGCTATTGTTGAAGGGGCAATCTATGGGTGAGAGTAAATTTGGAGAGGAATTGGCCAAAAAAAGTGGGGATGTAAAATTGCTACTTTTGACAGGACAGTTCACTAGTGACAAAAGAGCACCGAGTGATTTACTTATTGTGGGAGAATTGAAAGAGAGGACTATTGCCAGAGTTATTTCTGCTTATGAAAAGGACTTTGGTTTTGCTATCAACTATACAACCATGACGGAAAAAGAATTTAATGAGCGTCGTCATATTATGGATAAATTTATCTATGGTTTGTTTGAAGCCGAACATATAAAAGTGGTAAATGAACTTGGAGTCTAACTATGTATTTACTTATAGACATGTCAGAATTTAATTTTGTTCACCTATCTTTATTTAATGATAAAGAAATTTTGGTTGATGAAAAATACGAAGGACAGAATAGAGAACTGTTGGAATGTATAGAAAAGTTCATAAAGTCAAAAGTTCATAAAGTCAAAAGTGTTAGAGATATTGAGGGTATTATGGTTGTGGTGGGGGCTGGTAGTTTTACTTCTACACGTATTGCCACTGTGGTGGCAAATAGCTTTGCTTATGCCTTGCAGATTTCACTTTTGGCAATTAAAGAAAATGAAATTGATAAGGTGCAGAGTTTAATTTCAAAATTAATTAAACAACCAAAAGGGCAGTATATATCTGCAACTTATTCAGGTGAACCGAATATTAGTCAACCTAAATCCAAAAAATGAAAAATCTAACTCTAAAAATTCACGGTCAAGTACAAGGGGTTAATTTTCGTTTTGGTGTAAAACAAAAAGCCGATGAACTCGGACTTGTGGGTTGGGTGAGAAATGATAAGGGCGGTTGTGTATCTGTGGTTGTAGAAGGAGAAGAAGATAAATTGGATGAGTTGAAAGAATATTGTAATGAAGGACCAAGATTGTCTATGGTAGAAGATATGAAAGAAAAGGGTTTTTTTATAAAAAGATTAAGTTTTAATAAGTTTGAGATCAAATATTAAGTTATGCTTTCAGATCATCAAAAATATAGACTATACGAAATCTTGCCAGGTTTATCTATCTGGCTAACTTTGATTTTGAGTATTATTTTATCATTTGTTCGTCCTTTGTGGATGATTTATTTTATTATTGTTTTTGATATTTATTGGGTTTTGAAAGTAATGAATTTTGCTTTTTATCTTATAATTGCGTGGAAAAGATTTAAGTCAGCTAGAAATACCGATTGGAAAGATAAGCTTTCTCACGAGATTACAAATTATGATGACAAGCGTCACGTGGTTTTTCTTACTCTCTATAATGAGAGTTGGGGAGTGGTAAAGTCAGCTATCAAGAGTGTATGTCAGGCTACTTATGATAAAGAAAAAATTGTGATAGTTATTGCTGGGGAAGAAAGACAAAAAGAAAATTATGAGATGATTTTGAAAAATGTGAAACAAAATTTTTCAGATTGTTTCCTTGATATTGTCGGTGTGATGCATCCTGCAAACTTGCCAGATGAAATTCCTGGTAAAGGTTCCAATTTACATTATGCTGAGCGTGAAATGAAAAAATATATTGATAAACGTGGTTGGGATTATGCCAATGTGATTGCGACTATTTTTGATATTGATACGATTTGTCATGAACAATATTTTGCTTACCTGACTTATCTGTATTGCACTCATCCCAATCCAACCAAATCATCTTTTCAACCAATTGCCCTATACAATAATAACATGTGGGAATCTCCGGCTATGCTTCGTATTATGGCATTTGGTACTACCTTTTGGATGCTGACATCTTTGGCTCGTCAAGATGCCCTAGTGACTTTTTCATCTCACTCCATGAGTTTCAAAGCAATTGTAGAAGCTGGTTTTCATGAAAAGAAAATTGTTAGTGAAGATTCACGTATTTTTTATCAGTGTTTACTAACTTATGATGGAAATTATGAAGTGACACCAATGTATGTGCCAGTTTCTATGGATACGGTACGTGATGATAAGTGGTGGCAGAGTCTAAAAAATCTTTATAAACAGCAACGTCGTTGGGCTTGGGGTACAGAACATATTCCATATTTGCTTTGGGAATTTGGTAAAAAAGGTGTAGGTAGAAAAGTTCCTTTTTGGAAAAAGTTTAAATGGGTATTTGTGGAGTGGGAAGGAAAATGGTCTTGGGCAATGGTGGCTTTACTCATTACATTCCTCGGTCGCTTGCCTATGTGGGTGGCACCAGAATCAGTTCGTCAGAGTGCCTTGTTTTTCAATGCTCCACATATGTTGGAGATTTTGATGTTTATGGCTATGACTGGTTTGCTTTTATCAGCCATCCTATCTATTCCACTTTTACCACGTCGCCCAGAATCACATCCACGGCATAAATATATTATAATGGTATTGCAGTGGTTACTTTTACCAATCAGTATGATTTTTATGTCAGCTATCCCTGCAATTGACGCTGTCACACATTTGATGTTTGGAAAATATTTAGGTTTTAATGTTTCACAAAAGAAGAGAAAATAAGTTGATATGATTCTAAGAAAATTATTTTGTTCAAAATTTTGCTTAATAATAGTTATTGTTCTAGTAGCTCTTGGTTATTTTGGTTATCAATGGGCAAAGAATTTGTCAGTAGAAGATTTTCTAGATTTATCTTTTGTAAAAGAAAAGATTGGGGATGAGAATCAAGATTTATTTCAGACTGTTCCGCGTTTACTTGGTTTTACAAAACCAATGACCTATTTGCTATTGTTTGAAAATAATACTGAACTTCGTCCTGGTGGGGGATTTATTGGAAGTTATGCATTGGTCACAGTCAATAAAGGTAATACGGAAATAATAAAATTTGAGGGTACGGAAAATTTTGATAGGAATATCCCAGAAGATTGGCGTCCAAGTCCACCAGCTCCACTAAAAGAACATCTTGGTGTGTCTCAATGGTTTTTTCGTGATGCCAACTGGTCACCAGATTTTTCTGTGAGTGCAGCCAAAGCGTTGGAATTGTATATAGGCCAGGGTGGGGAGAAGGCAGACGAAATTAATGCTGTTATCGCTATTACGCCGACAGTACTAGAAGAGATTGTTGGTTTGACTGGTCCTATGACTGTGGAGGGAATTAAATTTACAGCAGAAAATTTTACTGAGACTTTGGAATACGAAGTTGAATATGATTATGAAAATAAGGGAAAGGAATTTAGTGAAAGAAAAAGTATTATGGAGCCTCTTATGATGAAGATTATGAGTATGTTGAAAGGAGATTTTATTTTACATTTCAATGAATACCTAGATTTGTTTGCAAGTCTGGCAGAAGAAAAACAAATAATGATTTATATAGTTGATGGAACTTTGGAGAGTATAATAGAAGAACGTGGCTGGTCTGGTGAAATGACAGAAACAACTGGAGACTATTTACTATGGGTTGATGCAAATTTAGCAGCTTTGAAAACTGATTATGCACTAGACAGAGAACTGACTTATTCTATTTCTAAAAACGAAGCTGGGGAGTATTTAGCGACAGCTGAAATGAAATATATTCATAATGGTAGTTTTGATTGGCGTACTAGTCGCTATCGTACTTATACTAGAATTTTCGTGCCACAAGGGAGCGAATTAATTTCTGTTGACGGTGCAATGAAATGGGATAGGACTACAGCTCCGGGTGCTGTTGATGAAGGTGTGGAGCTAGATAGACAATGGTTTGGTACTTTTATTTCTATCGAGCCTGGTAAAACTGGTAATTTATCATTTACTTACAAACTACCAGAGGATTTATTTAGTGATGAATATTCTTTGTTTGTACAAAAACCACTTGGAACTCTAAATCATAAATTGACTTTAGACCTAAATTTTGGTACAAATATAACTACCGCAAAACCAGCTGAAGAGAAAGAAAATTTTGGAGACAAGGTCTATTCTTATGAAAGTGATCTAAGAATAGATAGGGAATTTTCAATATCATTTAAATAATTTTTATGTGGATAAAAAAAGTGGCCATTGATCTTGGGACGACAAACATTTTGGTGCACATACCAAAACGTGGAATTGTGATTAATGAACCATCAGTCGTGGCTATATCCAAAGACGACAAAAAAGTTTTGGCAGTTGGAGTTGAAGCCAAGGATATGATTGGGCGTACACCTGATACGATTGTGGCAGAGCGTCCTCTAAAAGATGGCGTGATTGCTAATTATCATACAACAGAAGCTATGCTTCGTTATTTTATAAATAAGGCTTTGGGTGGAGTAAAATTATTTCGTCCTGAAGTTATGATTGCCGTACCGGCTGGGATTACTTCTACAGAGAGACGTGCTGTGGTGGACGCTGCTATGGCAGCTGGAGCTCGTGCTGCTTATATTATAAAAGAACCAATTGTAGCTGCTATCGGGGCTGACATTCCTATTGGGAGTGCTTCGGGTCATATGATAATGGACATTGGCGGTGGTACAGCCGAGATTGCAGTTATTTCTCTTGGTGGAATTGTTTCTTGTGGTTCAGTTAGAATTGGTGGAAACAGATTTGATGCTTCTATTGCTGAATTTATTCGTCGTAAATATGGTTTGGCAATTGGTGAGCGTAGTGCAGAAAATATAAAAATTCAGATAGGTTCAGCTATGTTTATGGATAAGCCTCTTACTATGGATGTGAAGGGCCGTGATATGATTTCTGGTTTACCAAAAACTATCGTCGTAAAGTCAGATGACACTACAGAAGCTTTGCAAGATGATTTAAAGGGTTTGATAGAAGCTACTAAAGAAGTTCTTCATGATACACCGCCAGAGTTGTCGGCTGACGTCATGGACAAAGGAATTATTATGTCTGGTGGTTCATCTCAGCTTCGTAATTTGGATGAATTGGTTTCCCAAGCTATTGGCGTGCCATGTTATGTGGCAGACGAGCCACTTCTGTGTGTAGCAAAGGGGACTGGTATTGCACTTGAGAATTTAGAAAGTTATAAACGATCTATTTTATCAACAAAATAGTATGATAATAGGAATTGATGCCTCACGCGCCAATGAAGAAAAAAAGACCGGCGTTGGTTGGTATTCTTATCATGTGATACAAGAACTCAAGCACCTGACCACCCAACCACCTAACCATCCAACCACTTCGCAATCTTTGCGAGTGGTTTTGTATACAAACAAGCCTTTGCAAGGTGAATTGGCAGATTTACCCGAAAATTGGGAAGAGAAAGTTTTACATTGGTTTCCAAAAAGATTGTGGACTCAAATTAGATTGAGCTGGGAAATGCTAATGCACAAACCAGATGTTTTGTTTATTCCTGCTCATGTTTTTCCAATTATTCATCCAAAACATACTGTGATGACTTTGCATGATATTGCTGCTATTAGATTTCCGGAGGCTTACAATTGGTTTGAGAGATGGTATACACTTTGGAGTGGAAAATTTGCAGTTAAAAATCTTTGGAAAGTAATTACAATCAGTGAATTTACGAAAAGTGAGCTAGAAAAAGAATTTGGTAGTTTAAATAATGTGAGTGTTATTCATCTTGGTTATAATGAAGAATATCACAAAATTCAACAGGGGATTGGAAGTGTTTTGAAAAAATATAAAATTACAAAACCATATTTATTATCAATCGGACGTTTAGAAAATAAAAAAAATACAGTTAATATTATTAGAGCTTTTGAAGAATTACGAATTACGAATAATGAATTAAGTTTAGTTTTGATTGGAAAACCTGGGCATGGTTATGAAAAAGTAAAAAAAGTAATTGAAAATTCTGAATTTAAAAATGATATCATTACGCCAGGTTGGGTAGAGAATGATGACTTGCCAATACTCATGAATGGGGCAGAAGTTTTTGTTTTCCCAAGTTTATACGAAGGTTTTGGAATTCCAGTGTTAGAAGCGCAAGCTTGTGGTACGCCAGTCGTCACTTCAAAAGGTTCAAGTCTAGAAGAGGTGGGTAAAGACGCTTGTATTTACGTAGATCCACAAAATGTAGATGAGATTGTAGATAATGTCGCAAAGTTAATAGAGGATAATGAATTGAGAGAGAAAATGATTACCAAAGGATTTAAAAATATAGAGAGATTTTCTTGGGAAAAGTGTGCGAGAGAAACACTTAACCACCTTATCACTTAATCACCTAACCACTTTACCACTTTGAACAAAAAAACCATCCAATTTACGGATGATTTTTTATTTATTTACTCCAGCGATGGTCACTATTTATATCCGCTGGAATTAGCAGAGATAAACAATGTTCGGGCGCTGGAGGGAAAAAGATCGTGTGCACCCTGGTGGGTAGATTGTGGTCGATCCGGTGGGCGCTTCTGGAAAGGGTGGGGTTGGTTAGACGAAGAGCTAGCTTTTCGCCCTGGCCACCCACATGCAGGCCACAGCAGCACTGTCGGTGTAGAAGTTGATGGTGGTGAGACCATCCCTCTCGTGCCGATTCAGCTGGGTCCAGCCATCGGTTTCCAGTTGGCAGATCTCGATCCACGCAATCTTCGCATTGTCTTCGTGGAACATGACCGAGGCCTGCTGTTTGCCGGAGTCTATCCGGACCTGCGGAGGCTCCTTCCTCCTTTGCAGTTTCGCCTGCGTGTCGTGTGCGAGCTGCGAGCTGTCGGTGTGGAACCAGAAGGTTATTTCCATATCAACATCCCCGACCCAGCACTTGAAGGTCCAGCCCAAGCCCAAGAGCCATTCCCGTTCCTTATTGGCAGTTTCGTGTTGGCCAGGGGCGTACTCGATGCTAGCCTCCTGTTGTTTCACGTAGATCGTGACCCTCGGAGTATCCATGGCATCCTCCTTCGGTGATTGTTTCTTCATTCTCACTAGTTTGCACGATATTGAATCCTAACATATAAAGAGAGGACTGTCAAGAAAAGATAGGGTGATATTATTTGTCTGTACTTGTATTTTGTGTTAAACTAAGTCCACATATGGAGAGTATTATCGGACACGATAAAATCCTAGACTTTTTTGATAAAACCACCAAGGCTGGGAATCTTAGTCATGCCTATCTTTTTGTAGGGCAAAAGGGTGTGGGGAAAACTACTGTAGCAGAATTTTTAGCAAAGCAATTGTTAGAAGTAGAAAATTTAGCTACTAGTCCCGATTTTCATTTTACAGAACAGTTATTTGACGAAAAGACTGGTAAGACCAAAAAAAATATTACCATTGCTCAGATGAGAGAATTGCGTGAATATCTGTCTCGTAGTTCATATAGTGGTGGTTATAAGATTTCCATAATCAACAATGCCGAGAAAATGAACAAAGAGGCTGCTAATGGACTTTTGAAAACACTAGAAGAACCTAGTAAAAAAACAATTTTGTTTTTACTAACACCCGATGAGAATTTACTACCAGAAACTATTCAGTCTCGCTGTCAGATGGTGTATTTTCATCCCGTTCAGAAAAAGTTAATTGAGAAATTTTTATTAGATAGCGATTTATCAGCCGACGAAGCTGAAGCTATGTCGCGTCTTTCTACTGGTTTACCTGGTCTAGCAAAACGTTGGCTAGTGGATAATGAAGAATATGAATGGCACAAGACAGAAGTTTTGCGTTTTGCAGATTTGTCTGGTAAAACTTTTCATGAGAAAATAAGTAGAGTAGAGGAGTTGTTTGGAGACAAGACTGATCATATTGCCACGAGAGACAAATTGATTAAAGTTTTAAATATTTGGCAGGTATTATTAAGAGATGGATTTTTATCAGAAAAATTGGTAGAACAAAAAATTCACAAGATTCAAGGAAATCTTGATAATGTACAAACTGCCAAAACCTATAGTATAATTGAAGAAGCAAAAAATTTATTAAATCAAAATATACATCCACGTTTGGTTGTAGAAAACATTTTATTAAATATAAATTAAAAAATTAGGCAATATTTATCTATCTTTTTAACAGCGACTAATAGAACACAGATTTAACTAATTTAACGGATTAGAACAGATCAGTTTTTATCAGTTTTATCTGTTAGATCTGCGTTCTATCTAAATAAAAAATAAATCATTTAAATATAAATTAATTTATTCATATGAAAAAAAGTCTCGTATTATTTTCAGCCATGCTATTTGTTTTATTATTGGGTGGTGCTGGTTGCTTGTCAATTTCTACTGGTGGTAGCAAGGTAAAAACATCTGGCCCGGCGGGAATGTTTGTTTCTGTCAATCAAGGAGACACTTGGAAACAAATCGCTAGTTGGCCAACATCCGAAGGTGTAAAAAATATTTCTAATGTCAGTGTTTATAAACTGATAGAGGATCCAAGTGATACTAAGGCAATGTATTTGGCTACTCGTGCCAATGGCTTGTTTTATACTTATGATGATGGTAAGACTTGGCAACATGCCGAA
>CAZRUM010000025.1:0-14515 GCA_964603435.1 uncultured Gammaproteobacteria bacterium
CCCAAACGCAGTGCTCTAGCCAACTGAGCTACACTCCGATAAGTTATATTTTAAATGATACTTCGCTTACAACCAAACGCAGTGCTCTAGCCTCAGCCACAGGCTGACCCGTCCTCTGACGGGAACTGAGCTACACTCCGAAATTGTTTACCGGGCATAGTTCTAACTAAAAGCCAGAACAAAGCCTGGTGCCGAGGGAGAGAATTGAACTCTCGACACGAGGAGTTTCAGTCCACTGCTCTACCACTGAGCTACCTCGGCGTGTCTTTGTTTATACTTTTTATAGGGCATAACGAAATAAAACCCTGTGGACCTGAGGAGATTCGAACTCCTGACCCCCGCGTTGCAAACGCGGTGCTCTAACCAGCTGAGCTACAGGCCCATTTATTAAAAAATAACGACGCGAAGATTATATCAATCTAGGCATTTTTTGTCAACCCTGCAAATATTTTTAATCCTCGTGAGTATCTGTAATAAATCTTAATTTCATTTCATGTTTTTGGTCACTGCGAAGCTTTTTAAAAGTATTTTTGGTCCAAGGATGATTTTCTAATACTTCTGAAATCCATTGCCCACCAAGTAAATGTGGCATCATTACATAATTTGCTCCCACCTCATACAAATCATCAAGATGAATATTATGATAAAGATTGCCCACAATAAGAGGTTTATTGCTAAGTTTTCTAATATGTTGAAACATCATCCTCTGATCATCAGCTTCGGGAATTGTAGAGATTATCATTTTAGCCTTATGCAAAGGTAAATCTGATAAAAATTCTATATCAGCTGCATCCCCAAAATATGCTGGAATACCACGATGTTTCAATTTTGAAATTGCATCTGGATTGTAATCAACCACAGCAAACTTAATATGATTTTTTGTTAAAGCTTCACAAACTTTCCAACCAATCCTATGGTAACCAAAGATCCAAACTGGATATTCTTTTATGTTATCTTCTTCTTTTCTACTTTGATCTTTACCGAATTTTGCTAAAAATGGTAATAAAAATTGATAAATTTTTTCATTGTAAGTAATAAGGTAAGATGAAACCACAATGGTAATAAGAGCGGTCAAAGTAAGGATAGCTAATTCTATACCATGTAAAAATCCCAAACTCTGAGCTGTAAAAATTAATATAAAACCAAACTCAGAAACTTGCGCTGCGGTAATTCCTGCCAAGACAGCACTACGACGAGTATATTTTACTCGACGCATAGCGATATAAAGAATAATTGGATCAAACACCAAAACAAAAACTGACAAAACTACAGCAGGAAACAATGCACTACGAGCTTCTGCTAACTGCAATTCACTCCCAAGAACAATAAAAAACAAAACGATAAAAAAATCTCTAAGTGGTCTAATACGACTACTTATCTCTGGTTGGTAAGGTGAAGCACCAAGAGAAATACCAGCAATAATAGCTCCAATCTCTATACTAAATCCAGCCCAGTAAACAAGACTCGCAACACCAAAACACCAAGCAACTGTAAAGACAAATAATAATTCACCACTTTCAGCAATTTTATCCATTAATTTCGGCAAAAGAAAACGAGCCATCAAATAAACTACCCCTGCTAAAATCAAACCTTTCCCAGCTGTCACAAACATTATATTATACCAAGATCCCCCTGTCATTTTACTGGTATTAAGGAATATCATTATAAGAACTGCAATAATATCTTGCACCAACAATACCCCAATGACATAACGACCATAAACACTCTCTGTATCTTTTTTTTCAGATAATAATTTTATAACTATAATCGTAGAAGAAAAGGTAATAGCAATAGCCACAAACAAAGAAGAGATGAAAGCAAAACCCATAGCATTCATCAAACAAAACCCAAGAATAGCCGTAAAGAAAAATTGTATTAAGCCACCCAGAACAACTTTCTTCCCCATCTTTTTTATAAATTCAAAATTCAAACTAAGACCTACTACAAATAAAAGAAGGACAATGCCAAACTCTGCAAATGTACCAAAAAATTCTTCTCCACCCTCAACAAGATTCAAAAACAAAGGACCTGCAATAAGTCCAGCAAGAATATAAGCAACAATAAGTGGTTGACGTAACAGACGAATAATAAAAGCAACACTAACAGTGATGCCAAGTATTACTGATATTTGTAAAAAAATGTTATCCATAAAAATCACTTAACCACCCTAGCACCTAAACACCTAAACACTTATAAATATAAAAAGTGCTTTTGTGCTGACGTGCTGTAGTGCTATTGTGTTTATATTATAGCAGATTTTTTTGTTTTTGTCTTTTAAAAATGTTTACTTGTATAAAAATAGGAGGGGAAGTATAATATTTATATATGAAAAAGATAATTATATTAATTTCAGTAATAGTATTATTTGGTTTAATACAAAATACCCAAGCTACTTCGGGTGGCTGCTCTTGGCACGGTGGAGTGAATTGTAGTGCTGGTTCAGATTGGGATGGAAGTGAAATATGTAATGATGGTTGGCGTGATAGCACAGTTAACTTCGCAAACTCTATAGAATGTAATAATCAAGCTAGCTGTACAAATGCCGAACTAAATGCTTTATACATAGAGTATCAAATTGATGAAAAGCAAAATGAAATAGCTCAACTTGACTCCCAAATCAACATAATATACACCACTCTTTTACGAAACATAACCGACGTAGAAGCCAAACCTATAACAATGAGCAGTATAAATACACAGAAGCAAAACCTTATTAACACCGCAAATAGCAAAATAGACCCCCTAACCAGTCAGAAAAACACAATCCAAACTAGTTTAAATTACAATTTGTCACGAGTTGAATCAAAATGTAAATCATTAGGTGAATCTAGATTACGACAAATGCAAATTGAGGCTTTAACAAAAGAACTTGAATACATTCAACAAAAAAAATGCCCCATTAATTCTACTTTAGACGATGATGGGAATTGTTACTGTAATACAGGTTATGCTAACAGTATTTTAGGTAAAGGCTGTGTTATGCTTGATGAACTATGCAATGAATTAACTCCGAACAGCTACCACAAAAATGGAAAGTGCTATTGTAGTGAAGGCTTGTCATATATAGATGACAAATGCTTAATTCCTGAAAAACCTAAAATAACCGAAGAGAAAATTACCAATGAAGCTGAGGAGGAAATAACCCAAATGCCGAGTGTTCAGGAAGAGCCTAAAGTAGAAATAATTAAAGAAGAAAAAATTAAAATTGTAGAGACTGCCAAACCAGCCGAAAATATCATTGCTACAGAAAAACCAGAACCAAAAACAGAAAAATACAATGAAATTCTAAAAGAGACAAAACCAGAAGTTAGTACCACAGAAAAAATTATAAATATTGTAAAAAAAGACAGTTTAGAAACTACAAATGTTGTTCAAAAAGTAACTTTGGTAATTAAAAAAACATTTTCTAACATTACTAACTTCTTTAAAGAACTTAAATTTTGGTAGGCTTATAAAAAACAAAAAACTATTTTAAAAAGCAAAGACGCGACTAATCGCGTCTTTACAAAATCCATGTAATTAATGTTATAAATCTGTGAAATCCCTATTTGCCAAAAGGCAAATAAAAAAATCAGTGTAATCAATGTTATGGTTTCCTCCGAATCACAGCCACACCGATACCAGCCAGTTTCTTTACAATATTTACCGCTGAATTCCCCTTGGCTTTGGCAAACAAGCCAAACAAAATCGAAGTGAGTCCACCAGCTGTGGCAGTTAGATATTTTTCTGCGACTTCTTGTTTGTTTTCTTCTTCTGTATTTTCAATCTTTGTCACCATACTCTCAGCCACCCCCGTTTTTTCTATATCAGTTTGCGCTCGTGGCAAAAGCTGATAACCACTTTTGGTCTGAGCAACCAAACCTTTTACACTCACAATATCTCCCACCTGCAAAACTTTACGATTTATTCCAGTACCACGTTTGAAATATACTTTTACTTCCTCAGTGCCGTCGTCCACATACATATATGAACCTTTCAGCTCTGTTATTTCTCCATTCACTTCTGCCAACCAACCTTCTAGCTGTTCGCCTATCTCTGCAATCTCCACTGTCTTTGCTTGTGGATCCCCAGGGTGATCAATTTTTACAATATCATCTTTACTAGATAATTTTACCCTAGTATTACCATAGCTCTCAGAAATTTCACCAGTAATTTCAATCCTGTCGCCCACTTTCAAATTTGGAAAGTCTTTTTTGTACATATAAACTTGCACACCAGGTGATCCCACAATGTAAAAATACTGCGTAGCCAAAACCCCAGGCTCTACTGCCACCACCCCAGTCAATTTTACTTTATCACCCACATCCTCGTCTCTCACTTTTTCAAGTGTGGTATAAATTATTGGTTTTACTCTTTTACTTCTACTAACAGAAACAGAAGCAACTGACGCTTTGGGAACACTGACAATATTTTCTTTTCCTGGGGTAGGTGTGCCTGTCCAAATCCATATATCCTCAGCATTACGAACATAACTAGAACCCTCGACCACATCATCATATTTTATTTCCAATAAAATTGTACCATCAGGAAAAAGTAAACGCACACTATCATTAGTATTATTGAGAGCTAGTTTAGTATCTTGCCGGCCAAACACCACATACTCGCCTGCAGGAATAATTGTCCTAGCTGGCAAACCATAACCTCGCGAACCACCTTCTTCATCATCAAGTTTAAAATCGGATAAATCAATATCATTGTCAGTTGGATTAAAAAGTTCTATAAATTCAGTAGTGTCACTACCCTCTGGATTGGGAATAAATTCTGAAATCTCAATTCCACTTACTTCATCGCTAGATAGATATCCACCAGAAAATTCAAATCTATTTTTTACAGTAATAATAACTTTACTTTTGGCTTCGTTTCCAGCGCTATCTACTACGGTCAATTTTACGGTAAATATTCCATTTTCTAAAAATCTATGTTCCACCACATCACCCTCGTCATTTCCCCCATCTCCAAAATCCCATGTAAAACTCATTTCTTCACCTTCAGGGTCAGTCGTGTCTGAGGCATCAAACAAAACAGGCTCACCCTCAGCCACTTCTGTATCCACATCAATAGAAACTTTTGGCGCAGCACTTTTACCCTCCAAAATATTTTCTACTCCTGGTGTAGTTTTTATTGTCCAATCCCACGAATTATCTTCACGACGAGCATAGGACTCTGCTTCACCAGCACTACCAGTATATTTTATATTATCGAGCAATGCCCCACTCGGCCCATAAAGTTTTACTTCATCACCTCCAGTATTATTAAAAGCAATACTCGTCATCAGACGTTTAAAAACTATAAACCCACCAGGTTTAATACCACCTTGTTTTATTTTATATTTTTTAGAAGTGGCATCTCCCAAAGACCAACCTACAAGACTAACAGTTTCACTACCTAAATTTTTAAGTTCAACCCATTCGTCTTCACTATCACTACCAGTCGGATTTGGTACGACTTCGTTTATTACAATCTTAGCTGAAGTCAAAATTTGCTCCAACACCTCACCGTCTTCAGTTACTATTGAAATTTGATTGGCTTTATTTTTTGTCACAGTTGAGGTCAAAACAAAATCATAATAATTATTATCACTATCTTGTCCGTCAACTTTACGAATCAAACTCAGAGGGTCACTTACCGAAGGTGCATTATCATTTACATTACCATCATCCCAGGTGCCATAAGTCACTCGGTCAATTTCTTTTCCTTGCACTGAAAACAAAATTACAATATCACCAGAATTATTTAAATTGCCTTTTGGTTTTTCTATTGTAAAAAATCCATGTGCAGAAATATTACCTTCCAAATTTGTTTTACTCTCACTGCCATCTTCTACCCACCAACCAGACAAGCTAATTGTGCTAGCTGTATTATTATATAGCTCAACAAACTCTTCACCACCATCAGTTGGATCTGAAACCAGTTCGTTAATTACAATGTCTGATGGATTATAAGTAATTACCACAACTGGACTAGAACTACCCCCACCACCCCCACTAGTTGGCGTGGGTGTTTCTACGACTGGCGCTATAATAATATTTTCCAACCCCTTGGTTGAAGATGTTGTCTCTGCAAAATCATTCCTATCATTATTTGTATCCTGCCCATCTACAATTCTAGCCGTTGAATTACCCTTTTCTACTGAGGAAACTGCATCTGAAAGGCACCCTTCTACCCAATCACCAAAACAAACTTGATCAATTATTTCTTCTTCACCATTTTTTAAAATTAATATATCTCCACCATTATTCAATTTGCTAGCTGTCCACTCTATTACAAAAAAATCTTCTGCTTGAACAGTACCAGTCGGACTAGCAAACACACCTACACCATCAGACATAGTCCAACCGGTTAAATCAATGCTCGTCGTACTATTATTATAAATTTCAGCCCACTCATTTTCTCCGTCATTTGGATTGGATACAAATTCGTTTATTACTAATGTGGATGTTGTATTCGTTCCAGTGCTTTCTTCTTCGCTGTCTTCATCATTATCATCCTCCTCTTCACCTTCCGTATTTTCCGTATCATCCGCGTCGTCATCTTCCGTACCTCCGTTATCCTCTGTGTCATCCGTGTTCGTGTCATCGACTTTCCAATAATTTTCCTGACCTACACTATTACTATCCAAATGTTCTTGCCAATTATCTTCATCTATTATTAATTCTTCAACATCTTTTCGTTCCAGAGAATAATTCTCAATTTGTTTATAAGTAAATTCTTCTGTCATTATTCCGTCTTCATCTTTTAAACCAATCAATTCTCCACTTTTATTTAATGTGCTCCATGAACTATCCAAAACTGTTGAAGTAACATTCTGATTATTTTCAAAAAAATATAAATCATTTTGTGTAATGATTGCATATTCACCTGGTTCAATTAAAAAATCTTGCTGTGTACTAGAAGGTGCAATATTTAAACCATGATTTGTCTCTGCCTCCCAAAATTTCCAATTTTCCAAATCAACTGCTGTCTCACCTTTATTAAAAATTTCTATCCACTGATAACCCGAACCAGCACAACCAGTCGGACATATTTCTGTAATGACAATATCAGTATTTTCTGATTTCGCCAGATTTGTAATTAAAAAAATACCCATAATAAAAATAATGGATACGATGACAGGTATTTTTGTTTTCATAATATTATAAATATAATGATTAATTAAAAAATTTATCCAATCGCCAATTGGCTGGATTATTTATTGTGTATTTACGAATATTGTACAGTGATTGTTCGTTGCGAATTATGCGATCGTGAAATCTTGGTAACCACTGAAAATCAATATTATTTTGATTGGCGTATTTTGTAACCGCACCCTTAAAATGATTGATAATGGATTGCAACGAATTTGATGGTAATGGACCAAATTGATTGGTTTTACTATCGGCACATGTAAAGACGTGCCGCGGCACGTCTCTACCGTTGTCATTAATACTATCATTATTAATCTTAACAATCGCATGCATGTGATTTGGCATTATGATAAACGAATCGCACAAAATATGTGGACGCAACTCAAACGTCTTTAACCATTCACTATACACCACCGCACCCAACCTGTTCAAACACATCACCCCATTATTTATTCCACCAAAAACACATTCGTGCTGTTTCACACAAACCGTCACAAAATAAAAACCACCGGCACTATAATCCCAGCCCGTGAGTCTTGCCGACGGCACTCTATGTTTATTTTTGAATAATAATCCCCCCATTTTCCCCTCTTTAAATTGAATTGATTATATCACTTAATTAAAATAATTAAAATAAAAAAACCATCCGCAAGGATGATTTTTTGATTTGTATAATTTTTTTTACTGAACTCTCACACTCAATCTTCCTGTTTCAATCACTCGTCCATCATCTAGTCTAACTTCAGCAATCAATTCATAACTTCCTTTGTTTGGTTTTTCATTCCACTTGAACAAAACTTGATTATTAAACAATTCTGAAAAATCTGTTATAGTTTCGAGCAAAATATTCTCACCATTTTTTGATTTATAAACTGCGAGAGCTTTTATTTCATCAAGTTTAAAATGATTCATAGTAAACACACGAGGAAAATCACTCTGTTTCAATTCTAAATTTTTCTCCACCCAGCTAATAGCGGGAAGTTCTTCGCCAGCATCTAATATAAATGGAACTTCTTCTTCCAGACGATTACCAATATCATCTTCCACCATAATTACTAGCTTGTGATCACCATTTTCAAGATCACGAGCGTAATAATTTAGATTGTAAGGATGTGCACGCACCACACTGACATTTTTGTTATCAATCTTATACAACACTCGACCCACTCCACGCGGAGCAGTCGCCCTAATGTCTGTATTGATTTGTCGTGAAGTCAAAACTTGTCCAGGTGCAGGATAAATCACCTGCAAAGTCGGCACGAGCTCTAGTGAATGCAAATCATCATACTCAGTCGGCGGTTCTTCAAAACTAATATTCCAATCTGGATTTTCTTCCTTTTTCATTTCCACCCATTGCCCAATTGAATCTTCCCAAATTTGATATTGTGAATCATCACCTGGATTTTTTGGCTCTGGCCCACGTGGATCATCTTTATAAACATAATGCAAAATATTGTGTGCTGGAATATATGTTCTCTCTACAATATATTGTTTCGGAGTTGAGCTGGTTGCGATCTTGCCAGTAATTTTATCAATACCTAGAGTCACCCCACCACCTTGTGAACCACGTAAAATTGGTTTCTTGGCATCATTTTCTGGTAGCTCTGGAAATTCCTCTACTGGCATATTTTTTAGAGCTTCGGTCATAAAGGCTTTCCAGATTGGTGCAGCCACTTTACTACCACCATAACCACGAGTCATAGGAGTATTATCAGTGTTACCTGCCCATACACCCGCTACGAGCGATGGAGTATAACCAACAGTCCAAGCGTCTACATAGGCATTGGTTGTCCCAGTTTTAGCCGCTACCGGTCGCCCTGACAGTGTCAGTACTCCTCCTGCCCCAAAGGCATAGGCACGTGCCTCGTCGTCTGACAACACATTAGAAATAGTATTAGCAATTTCTTCTTCTAGGACTCTTTCACCCTTTTTCTGTTTCCACTCATACATCACTTCGCCCTTATCATCTTCTACTTTCAAAATTGAAACATGCTCTTGTCTAACACCCTGGTTAGCAAATACTCCAAACGCATTTACATGCTCAATCAATTTTACCTCACCACCACCAAGCACGAGAGACAAACCAAATTCACCTTCACTAAGTGTGGTATAGCCCAGACGCTCGGCAAACTCCACACCTTTTTCTGCCCCGACTAAATACAAAGTTTTTACAGCTGGAATATTTAAAGAACCTTGAATTGCTTGTCGCATAGTTACAGGACCACGCTGTTCCAAATCATAATTTAGTGGTTCATAATCATCTCCGGCCGCTGCAAAATTTGTCTTTACATCAAAGAGAACTGTCTCTGGTGTATAGCCTTTTTCAAATGCAGCAGTATAGACAATTGGTTTGAAAGACGAACCAGGTTGACGTTTCCCAAGAGTCGCCACATTAAATTGCCCACTAATTTCATCATTATAAAAATCACTAGATCCGACCATAGACAAAACCTGCCCAGTCTTTGGATCTATCGCAACCAGCGCTGCATTATTAGCATTGGCTTCTTCAAAATATGTTGCCACACTAGACGATACTGCAGTCTCGGCAGCCTGTTGCATATTCCAATCAAGTGTAGTGTAAACTTTTAGTCCACCAGAGTCTACTGTTTGCTCGCCATATTCTTCCACCAACTTCTGACGCACATAGAGCACAAAATGTGGAGCTTTTATTTCACCAAAACGTTTTTCTAATGTTAGAGGTTCACCTTGAGCTTCATCTTTTTCTTCCTCTGTTATATATTCTTCTTCAAACATACGGCGCAACACAAAATTACGTCTTTGTTTCAAAGCAACAGAGTCATTTAGATAATATGTTGGAGCTTTCGGTAGGCCAGCCAAGGTAGCACACTCTTGCAAGTTCAAATCTGAAACATCTTTTCCAAAATAACTATGCGCCGCTGATTGAATTCCATAATTTGTAGAACCGTATGGAATCTCGTTGAAATAAATTTGTAAAATCTGGTCTTTACTATATTTTTGTTCTAGACGAATTGATAAAATTACTTCTTTCAATTTTCTAACATAACTTCTTTCATTTGTTAGAATTGCATTTTTGACAAGTTGTTGCGTAAGGGTAGAAGTTCCCCCAGCCTGCTTACTAGTAAAAATTCCATAAAAAGCTGCGCGTATAAAACTCTTTAGAATAATTCCCTTGTGTTCATAAAAAGTATTATCTTCTGTCGCAATCACACCATTAACAAGATTTTGTGGAATCTGATCTAGATCCACCATAGTTCTTTTTTGATCAGCAAAAACCTCATATAAAATATGCTCACCAGTCCTGTCATAGATTTTTGTACTCTGAGCTACCTTTCTGTCAGTTAGCTTATCTGGATCCGGCAGGTCTTTGCTCACCCAAGCCACGGTAACAGTAGTAAAGAGAAAACCAAAAACCACCACAGCCAAAATTGTCCAGCCCATTTTCTCTTTCATCTTTTGTTTGAATCTTTCTGGTAGACGAGGACGGCTTTGCCACATTTTCCAGACAAATCTCAAGATTACAACCAGAATAACAAAGGGCAAAAGCACTATTTTTACCCAATTTGGCTTATTTTTACGTATTTTTCTAGAAACTGGTTTTGCCTTGGTACTACCGTAGGCTTTGACAGGTCTACGTCTGTCCCCACCCGTATAACCATAAACCCGTTTGTTGCGCTGTGGATTACTCATATGTAAATTTGGCTAAGTTTAGCTAAAAATTAAAGTGGGTTCTATTATACCATATTGACAAAACAAGGAAAATATGGTATCATTGTGCGTAATTCAATCCTAAGTTCACTTGGAATTTTATATTAAGAATATGAAATTATTTGAAAATACAATATACCAGAAAATCGCGGATACTTCAACTACTGTTATTGTCCTTTTGAGTTTTGCCTTCTCTGGGATAATTGCTCCGGTAGCCAATGCTGAAACACAAGAAGTTGAAATTATTCTTCCTTTACCTGAAATGTTGGTTAAAGAGCCAATGGCTTTCCCAGTGTCAGGTGAAAAAGAGCCTGCGGAGACCATTACGGTAGGTATTACTGCTTATAACAGTCTGGAAGGTCAAACTGACTCTACACCTTGTATTACTGCCAATGGTCATGACCTATGTAAACAGTACGAGGAACAAGGCTTTGGTAATACTATTGCTGCTAACTTCCTGCCTATGGGCACTCAGGTTAGATTCCCAGAATTATTCGGCAACAAAATCTTCGTTGTCCGTGATAGAATGAATAGACGCTATGGCTATGGTAGAGTAGACGTTTGGATGTATGAATATGACGATGCCATAAAACTTGGTTTTCAGAGAATTAAGATGGAGATATTCTAATAGTAAAATAAAACAAAAAACCCGCTTTATAGCGGGTTTTTTGTTTGAGGTACGGGCGGGAATCGAACCCACGAATAGAGGTTTTGCAGACCCCTGCCTTACCACTTGGCTACCGTACCATAGACCACACAAATAATACCACAAACCCTCCTTTTTTTCAAGTCTTTTTTGTGATAAGATACCCCCACTATGAAAAATAAAAAATTCGTCATAATCGACGGTAATGCCATTGTTCACCGTGCCTATCACGCCCTACCACCGCTCACTGCCAAGGATGGTACGATTGTTAACGCAGTTTATGGTTTTACCTCCATGCTCCTGAAAACTCTAGCAGATCTAAAACCGGATTATATAGCAGTTTCATTTGATGTAGCTGGTGGAACCTTTCGTGATGAAGTCTATAAGGAATACAAAGGCACTCGTGTAAAAGCTGACCAAGATCTCTATGATCAAATCCCACTTTGTTATGAAATGGTGGAAGCTTTTGATATTCCAATTTATACAAAGAAAGGTTTTGAGGCTGACGACGTCATGGCAAGTGTCATAAAACAAAATGAAAGCAAGAAAAATAATTTGGAAAATATTATTGTTACCGGAGATATGGATCTGCTCCAGCTAGTAGACGAACATACAAAAGTTTTTGGCATGAGAAAAGGCATGAGTGATGTGGTTTTGTTTGATGCAAAAGAAGTAAAAGAAAAATATGGCTTTGGACCAGAACGTGTGGTCGACTACAAATCTTTGCGTGGGGACTCTTCTGATAACATTCCCGGTGTAAGAGGAATTGGAGAAAAAACTGCCAAGGAATTAATTGCTAAGTTTGGTAGTCTAGAAAATATTTATAAAAATTATAAAAAAGACGAAACTCTCAGACCAAACGTAGTCAAAAAACTAGACGACGGTGAGAAAGATGCTTACATGAGTAAAGAGCTCGCAACTATTGTGCAGGATGTGAAAGATTTGAATTTTAAACTGGAAGATTGTGCAGTTCATGAGTTTGATGTAGAAAAAATAAAATCTGCTTTTCAAAAATTTGGTTTCTATACCATGCTAAAAAGAATTCCTGGCTACAAACCTACTGAAGCAGAAAATACACCAGGCAAAACCAAAAATAAGAAAAGTAAAGCCAAAAAACTAGTTGAAATTAATACAGCTAATTTTTCTGAATTGGAAACTGAAATTAAAAATGAAAAAGTTTTTGCTTGTAAGGAAATTTTGTCTGGAGAACATGTCATGAACAGTGATTTGCTTGGGTTAGTATTTACCACATATGAAAAAGCATTTTATTTAAAAAATCCCAACATAAAACAACTAGAAAAAATATTCTTACACAAAAACAAAACAATCGTTGGACATGATTTGAAACAACTCCTTAAAACATTGTCAAAATGTCAGTTGTCAGTTGTCAGTTGTCAGTTGTTCGACGTTATGATCGCTTCTTATCTTATAAATTCTTCTACTCGCAAACATGATCTAAAAAGTATTGTCTGGCGAGAATTGGGAGAAGAATTGCCTAGTGGTTCTGATCAGACCAGTCTCTTTGGTGTTGATCCAAATATTGTGGCCAATGAATTAAATCTGAACTTGGAACTTTATAAAAAATTCAAAAAAGAACTAGAAGATGAAGAAAATCTAGGACTCTTTAATGATGTAGAAATGGCCCTGGTACCAGTGCTAGCTGAGATAGAATTCAACGGGGTGGCTATTGATAGTAAAGTCTTGAATGAATTGTCAGAGCGAGTAACCAAAACCATTAGTCAGGTCTCAAAAAAGATTTGGAAAGAGGCAGGAGAAGAATTCAATATTGCTTCATCAGTCCAGCTACGTGAAATTCTTTTTGAAAAACTAGACTTACCAGCTGAGGGTATAAAAAAAGGTAAGACCGGATATTCTACTGCCGAGTCTGAGCTGGATAAACTGTCTGGTATTCATCCTATTATAAATCTTGTTCGTGAATTTAGAGAAATAGAAAAACTCCGCAACACTTATATAGATGTTTTACCAGGACTTGTTAATAAAAAAACAAAACGTATTCATGCCAATTTTAATCAAGCTGTAACAACGACAGGCAGACTATCTAGCTCTGAACCAAACTTACAAAACATCCCTATAAAAACAGAACTAGGCAAAGAAGTCCGCAATGCTTTTATCGCAGAACCTGGTAATGTCTTGATCGCCGCTGACTATTCACAAATTGAGTTGCGTATTGTCGCTTCACTGGCCAAAGACAAAAATCTTATCGGCATTTTCGAACGTGGCGAAGATGTTCACCAAGCTACTGCTGCCATTGTTAATAATGTAGCGCTGGATAAAGTCACAAAGAGTATGCGTAGCGCTGCCAAGGCTGTAAACTTTGGGGTGCTCTATGGCATGGGTGTATTTGGTCTGGCTAGCAGAACTGGTATGACAAATTTTGAAGCCAAAGATTTTATAAAAAAATATTTTGAAAGTTTTAAAGATGTAAAAAAATATCTAGAAAATACCACAAAGCTCGCCAAAAAAGATGGCTATGTAGAAACTTTATTTGGTAGACGCAGATACATTCCAGAACTACAATCTGACAATTTTCAACTTCGCAATGCCGGTGAACGCATGGCAATCAATATGCCAGTCCAAGGAACAGCCGCTGATCTCATGAAAATGGCGATGATAGAAGTAAGTAAAAAATTAAAAGCAGACAGGAAAAAATATGAAGACGTAAAAATGATATTACAAGTTCACGATGAAGTTGTCTTGGAAGTTAAAAAAGACTTGGAGACGGAAGTAAGTGAACTAGTAAAAAAAGCCATGGAGGGCGTAGTAAAACTAGATGTACCAGTAGACGTCCACGTCGATATCGGCAAACGCTGGGGCAATCTAAAGTAAAGACGCAATATTTTGCGTCTCAGATCACCGTAAAGACGTGTCCGCGGCACGTCTCGAACCGAAGTATCGATGTAAAGACGTAGCATGCTACGTCTCAGGTCGTTGTGAGACAAAAATACAAAACAAAAAACCACCGTATTCTGGTGGTTTTTTATCTCTCTATTTATACATAAATATAGATAGGGAAGGTGCCGCGCTTGAGTCAAAGACT
>CAZRUM010000026.1:0-14162 GCA_964603435.1 uncultured Gammaproteobacteria bacterium
GCTTTTTCTAAAGAATGAGCTAACTTACCGAGTTCTTCACGTACTTCAACCTCTTTGGTCATACTTAAAATTAACAAAATATCAAAAACCAAAATCGCCAAGAAGACGGCCAAATTGATAATCAAAGAAGTAATATTATTAGCAAAAAATACTTGTACTAAACTAACGATGAGTAAAATAGCAGAAAATATTTCGGTAGCAATCAACTTAACATTGAGCAAATTGTGCTTTAAAATTGCATAAGCAGCACCTACGAAAATAAGAATTATAAAAAGTGGAGAATAAGGAACAAAAAAAGTATTCTTAAAAACGACTACCTGAACAAAAACTAAAGATATCAATAAAAAATAAGCTATGAGCAAACCCAAACCAACGGCCAACCATTGTCTTTTGACCAAACCTTTAGAATAAAAATACTTTTCGATTACTAAACCGATTGTGAACAAAGATGTTAAAACAAATACAACCCCAAAAGTAGGCATCAAAGTACCAATTATTGGCACTACCTCTCCATTTATCAAAGAAATTCCTTTAAACACAAAACGGCTAAAGGATAAACCCATCATCAAAACTATTAAAAAACTGAGAAGACACAACAGACGTTTTCCTATAGATAACTTGCGACTAGGAAAATTTAAGACGAAAATGAGAAATAAAAAAACATGAGGTACTGCCAGACAAATGACTGATCTAATAAGAAACAACGACCAATCGAGATTAACTGTTAAAGAAAAATAATTAATTATTGACCAGGCGGCAATCACTAAGGAGTGCATGAAAAAAATTATGTTAGTTACACTCTTACGATCATTAAAAAAAACTAAAGCGGCAATAAAAATCATCACCGATGAAGCTAATAAAGAAAAAAATAAATTTACATTAGAAATCAACATTTTATTTTAAATTAATTTCATTACATCTTCCAAATCCAGACGTGGTGCCAAAGATAACTTTTTTTTAGACCTACCTATTCTTAAAAATATTCCTGGATAACATTGAAGTCCCAAATCTTTTTGTAAATGTTTAGTAATATCATCATATTCCACAGGGGCACCTAGAGGCATTACTCCATAACCAGCTTGGACAGACAATAAACAAACTTCCTCCATCAACTCACCCGCCTTTATCCATTCAATTTTACTATTATTCTCGGTGGAAATAATAATTGCACCTGGGCTTTCCTTCAAAAGTTTAGCTGTCATTTGAGCTTGTATAGTACCAATGTTAAAACATCTAATCAAAGTTGGAGCAATAAATGAAAATAACCATGGTATACCAACAGTAAATCCAGGCATACCATCCGGCTCAGCGCTTATACTATTCTTTACCCAATGGCTAAGTTCTATTCTAAATTCTTTACTTTTAAAAGCACGTTTTGTCCCCTCTACTGCAAAAATGGATAATTTCTTAATAACACCAGGATCAACTATAATGGAGAGATCTAAAAACTTCTCTTTATCTATATTTTTTAAAACATCCAAAAATATATTATCAATAGGTTCCTTCTTATACCCCAATTTAGCAGAGTGTCTATTTACAATTGCCTTAAACATCTGTTCTGCTTTAATATCAATTTTTGCTAATTCTTGTTTTTCAAAAAAAATAATTTTTGCTACTAATACTTTCTTTTCTTCCTCTTCTTTGTCAAGGTACTCAATCTGATATTCTAATCCAAAAAATGTGGCTGCCAATTTAATATTTTTTAGACAAGCACCCAAACCAACATAGGTCTGACGCCCACTAGTATCTGAAATTGGACTTAAACTCCTGTCTTTATTTAAATAGATTAACAATTGATTATCATTTACCACAAAAAACCAAGGTTGGGTATTATGAGCTGAAGGAGCTAGTATTCCATATCTCAATAAAAAAATAATCTTTTCTTTCGAAGAACCATTTTTGGGATAATCTTTCTCTTCTATTTCCCAAGCAAGATAATTTTTTTTAACTGCCATAGACAATAAACTATAAATTTTATAAAGTAAAAATTTCATCTAGGTTAACTTCCATTTTACCAGTACGTATTTTTTCACCCAAAATAATTTTTTTGGCGACATATGCTGCTACCACACCCGACAAAGCGGCAGCACCACCTAACTGTGGCCAGGAATACAAAGTTTTTCCCACTTCCTGTAGAGAGGTCAACATTCTCGGTACAATAAATTTTTCACCGACTATCTTAGAAGCTAGACGAGGTAATTCACGCGGATCAAATTTTTCAAATTCTTCCATAGTAATATCACCAATTAGTCCATTAAAAATTGGCAAATCTGGATCCAAATCATAACGTTCAACATCAACTATTACATTATCGCCATTATCTGTAGCCATGATAACAGGAATACCCAATTTTTTGGCTGCAAATCTTATTCTAATCTTCATTTCCAAATCATCCATCTCTTCTATCAAAATATCTAATTTGGGCTCATTTAAAAACTGTTCTATATTTTCTTTATTCACACCTTCCTCAAACTTCTCAATCTGTAAATAAGGATTAACCTGAGATAAATATTCATATCCCAACTGGCATTTTTCTTGACCTATTTGAGTGGCATCATATCTAACCCTATTTAGATTTGAAGCAGACACAACATCTAAATCTGCCAATTTTATTGTTCCGCCGATATTCGTCATGGCTAAAACCGACAAAACATGGCTCCCTACGCTCAACCCAGCCACACCAATTTTTGCTTTATAAAGTTTATCTTGTTCATCATTACTAATCAAATTTTTATTCCTGGCAGTTCTTAATTCTAAATATGTATCCTCTGATAAATAATGCACCAATTGTTTTTTCCAAGGAAAATAAATCCAACTCCCCAGTTCCTCCCATTCTTTATCACCTTTTTGTGCATTCCTAAATGTAGACAATTCTGAATCATGGCCCTTTTCAAAACGAAAACGAGGATTCCTTATAAAAAACAATTCTTCTATTTGATCTTCAAACTTATCTAGAATTGTAATTCCACTATTTTCTTTTTTGAATGATTCTAGTTGATTATAAGCCACAACTATACAATTATTATTTGACATATTTTTTTTATTTAGAAACCCATTTTTGTTTAATTCCGGGTTTGAAGTAAGGAGAGGATTCTGCTGCCCAAAATACCAACTCCATTAATTCTCTTTTATTAATATGGTTTGTAAGTTCTCTGAACTCAGAACTTTTCTTTTTTAAATTATCAAGTATCATTTTTAATAATTGATTATAAGTACTTACTGGAGGTTCTGACGCACCTTTGGCCAATTCTAAATTAACCTCTATGTACTGATCACTATTTTTATTAAATTTAGTAAGCAAGGTAAATTTTCCAGTCAAATATTTAGAGAAAAAATCACCAATTACTATTTCTTTGATCATCTCCGGATAAATCTGCAAACCATACAAAGTAGTAGAAAAATCACTTCTCTCATAAACATAGACGAATGGTAATTTACTATAATTTTTTATCCCCTTTTTTGAGGCTTCGGCTAAAATATCTATATTATGTTTCTTCAAAATATTCTCCATCTCTTCAAAATTAAACACTCCCCCATGATCACCAATGGAATATCTAATTAGAGGCAAAATATTATCACCAGTCAATACAATACTACCATCTACAGATTCAAAATTAATAAATAATGGATTATATTGAGCTAAGGTTGGCGTTTTAAGATTTTGAGAAAATAAATCATTAAAAAGAACTTCGTTAATCCTGGCGGACCTCTTTATTAAAATACTCATTTTTGTTTCAAAAGCCATAGCTCCAATATCGGCACTACCATATATATTTAGAGTATCCAAATAAATATTTTTTATAGATGCCGTTTTGGATAAATAGTCTCTAAGTTCTTCTGTAATAGCTTCGGCTGCAAAAATTAAACGCAAATTTAATTTATTTAATTCAATTTTTTCTTGCTTTGCTTCATCGACAATGTCTTTAATAAAAGGAGGGTAGCCTACTAAGATAGTCTCTTCAAAAAATGGTGCCAATTTTTTTAAAGCATTAAATATTTCTTTTTTGTTAACTCCTGGACTAATTATCGAAACTGGCAAATCTTCCCTCAGAGCAGCTAAAACAAAAGCCTGATAAGTCATAAGACCACCAATCCACACACCCATCCCAAAACAATTAATAACTAAGATTGGACCAGATGAAACAGCAATGCCACTATCCTTTAAAAAAGACTCTAAGATCAATGAATACTGCCAATCTAAATCATGCTGCCTAGGAAAATAGAAAGGTTCCCCTGATGAACCAGAAGTAGAAGTAAAAATCGCTGTTTTTTGCAAATGACCATCCCAACATAATTTTTCCAACGGATACTTTTTAAGATAATTTTCTTTATTAATCAATGGTAATTGTAAAAAATCTGATAATTTATTTATTTTGTCAGGATTAATTTTATGTTTCTGCAAAAAGTCTTTATAGGCCGGAACCCTTTTAGCAGCATCTTTAAACAAAGCAATGGAACGTTTGATTCCTTCATCTGTCCAAAAAGAACTACTTTCCGTTTTTAACAAATGTTGTATTTTTGTAGCCTCTCTTTTATTTAAAACATCCAATCCTTTATCTGATGACATAATTTATTATTTATTAAATATTTCTTCAGCCAATTTATTAGCTGTTCTATTAGTTGATTCATTATTTTTTTTCGATAACTCAATAATATTTTTTACAGTATCTTTAATACTCAAAATTCTATCCATCACTCGTTCCCTTTGGAAACCTCCCGGTTCAAGCTCATCAGCCACATCTATTAAGCCACCAGCATTGGATACATAATCTGGAATATATAAAATATTATGCTGATAAAACCAATCACCTATTCTTTCATCCTGTAATTGATTATTTGCTGCCCCAGCAATAATTTTGGCCTTAATTTCTGTCTTATTATCATCTCTAAATTCGTCACCTAAAGCACAGGGAGAATATATATCTACATCCATTTTATGAATTTGATCTGGTTCAACTATTTCTACATCGCTAAATTGTTCTTCAATTTTTTTCAACGCCTCAATATCAATATCTGCAACTATTACCTTGGCACCAACCTCAATCAATAATCTTACCAATTCTCCACCTACTTTACCCACTCCTTTTACAGCCACTTTCAGTCCTTTCAGACTGGAAAGATTGAAAACTGATTCAACTGCTGCCTGAATAGAATAAAAAGTACTCAACGAGGCAAAAGGAGATGGATCCTCTGCTTGATTTTTTTTACCTATAAAATAAGAAGCTTCGCTTAACATTATTTCTTGGACGTCTTTTTTACTTATACCGACGTCTTCACCAGTATAAAACTGACCTTTTAACTCACCTATGCATCTAGCATAAGATCTCAACAAATCTTCATTTTTATCTTTTTTAGAATCACCAATAATTACAGCTTTGCCCCCACCATATCTTACTCCAGCCAAAGCACATTTATAACTCATTGCCCTAGAGAGACGTAACACATCTTTCAAAGCATTTTCTTCATTTTGATAAGATAACATTCTTGTTCCCCCTAAAGCTGGGCCTAAATTATTATTATGTATAGCCACAAAACCTTTCAATCCAGTTTGTTTATCTTCCATTTTAAAAACCCCCTCATGATCTAAAAACTCTGGTAAAAAGTTACATTCTTCTTTTTTAAGTTTTATTATACTCATAATAAATTTTCTTTATAAAAATTATTTTTTAATATAAAAACTAAATCCAATACAAACAAACACAAAGAAATAAAAGCTGACAATAAACAATAAGTACAAACCGCCTTTAAAATTACAACCTGTGCAAAGGTAAGCCAAATACTAAACAAAAGACCTAAAAAAGTTAGACCAGACAACAATTGAAAAATAGGTTGTTTTTTAATTTTTTTTAAAATTATGAATGCTGTTAAACAAGTCAAATAATACAACATCCCTAAAATAGCTATTGGAATATTAAAAATCTCTGAATATATACTAGTGTTTACCAAAACACAATCAACAAACCCTCCATTAAAGGGGCAAATCATATCATCAATACTAAAGTGCTCTACTGTTAGATAAGTTGCATTGGCCAAACCCACAACACAAAGTATAATTCCCAACAAAAAAAACCATCTTGGAATTTCTATTTCAGATTTTTTAAAAAAAATTCTTTTGATAAAATTCATAAAGATTACATCTCCTCCAATGTTTCGATAGTAAGAATATTTAAAACATCTTCTAAAACCACTTTTACAGCCCCGGATAAAGCCAACCTGGCTTTGTTCAAATCTTTGTTTTCATTGCCTAAAACACTGTGTTTATTATAGAAATTATTGAACTCTTGTGCAAGATCAAAACAATATTTTGTAATAACAGCTGGATTATAATTTCGTAAAGCTTTTTCAACTATACCACAATACTCTCCCAATAGCAATAGTAATTGTTTTTCTTCTGGCTCTAATAATAATTCATGATTTATTTTTCCTGCTCCACCTTTTCTTATCAGACTATTTATTCTAGCTACAACATACAAAACATATGGTGCACTATAACCCTCAAAACTGACAGCTTCTTTCATGTCAAACGTAATCACTTTAGCAGCTTCATGCTTTTGCATAGTAAATTTAAGTGCTGCCATAGTTAATTTGTAAGCTGTTTGGTCTACTTTTTTATCTTTCCAATCTGAATGTCGGTCTTTGGTTTCTTTTTGTAAATGTTTAAAAATTTCATCACGCAAATCTTCATAAAGAATTACGGTACCAGTACGAGACGACATCTTTCCCTCTGGAAGATTTACCAAACCATAGCCAACATGAACCATATTCTGAGTAAAACCAGACATCTGTAAAATCTTGAACAATTGTTTGAAATAAAATTCTTGCTCTGTCCCTGTAATATTTATACTCTGATCAATTTTATATTTTTTAAACTTCTCTTCGGCCAATGCCAAATCACTAGTCATGTAGAGTCCAGCGCCAGTAGATTTACGAAGTAAGGCAATATCCAAATTAAACTGTTCTAAATTAACAATAATTGCCCCTCTCTCCCCCACCTCAGCAATACAATCTTGTAAAAGTTGGTCTACCTTTTTCTGGCCCTTAGCTTTTATCTCACTTTCGTAAAAAGTGCTGGCGTGATTTATACCAAGTTCATTATGCAACTTTTCAAAACCATCCAAACTCCATTGACGAGTTTGCTTAAATAATTTTGTTATATCTCTATCCTTACCTTCAAGTTTTTTTTGTAAATCATTTAATTCTTCTTCTGCACTTTCCAAATCTTTAATTTCATTATTGGCATTGGCATAAACCTGACCCAACCATTTTTGTTTATTTTCTACTTTTGGCATGTCATGGTGAAATTTTTGTATCCCCCACAAACATTTTACTACATGAGCTCCAAAATCATTTATATAATTAATACTAGTCATTTTATAACCACTTTTTTTATAAAGCCCTACCAAACAATTTCCAATACAAGCATTGCGCAAATGACCAATATGAAATTCTTTGTGAGTATTTTGACTAGGATACTCTATTAAAACTCTTTTACCTTTGCCAATATTATTACTACCAAAATTCTTTTTATTTACTTCTGTAAGTATTAATCTAGCTAGCTCGGACGAATCTAAAAAGAAATTAACATAAGGACCAAATGCCTTTACAGACGCAATTAACGGAATCTTAACTTTGCCTATTTTTTTATCCAAACCTTTTGCAACTTCTGCAGGATTCTTTTCTTTTTCTTTTGCAATATCAAAACAAGCAAAGGCAAAATCGCCCATCTCTGGTTTTGGAGGCTTACTAAATTCTATCTCACCTTTTACACCTGCTTTTTTTAATATGTCTGTTAATTGTTCTTCAACTACTTGTAACATATGACGTATAACTTGTAACTTATTTTTTATTTTTAATTCCCTCTATTGTTCCATATAACATTTTCCCAATTTTTTCTTTTAAAATGAATGCTTTTTGATATTCTTCTTCTGAAATATAACCTAATTCTTTGGCTAAAAATCGACAATAAATTGATTCTTTCAAAGATCCATAGGAAATTTCAAACTGATACACCATTACCCCAGTCTTCATTCTAGCAAAACCTTCAACATAATTTAACATTACAGAGACCGAAGATCTTTTATCTTGTGAAATTAACCCAAATCTTTCATCAGCAGGATATTTCTTAGTATGCTTGTAAGAAAGCAACACATACTGATGTATCGTATTTTTTAACTGTTCATGGAATGTTCCCTCCCCCATAAGTCACATGTTACAAGTTATATGTTACACGATACGTACAAAAAATCGTTTACCTTTTTGTACTGTGTCCCCTGATTTAACTTCCGCGTCAATATTTTCAACCTTCTCATCATTAATTCTCACTCCTCCGCCTTTAATATTCTGACGAGCCTCAGTGGTACTTTTTACAAACTCAGCTTCAACCAAAACTGTGATAATATCATTTTTTGAAGGACTCAATTCTTTCATCTCTTCTGGCTTGTCTTTACTTTGAATTACTTGTCCAAAATGAGCCTTACCTTGCTCAGCTTCAGCTTCTCCTAAGAAAGTCTTGGTAATCTCATATGCCAATTGCAGTTTATAATCTCGTGGATTAGCCCCACCCTCCATCGCCTTTTTAATTTCTCCTACTTCCTCCATTGGTACTTTTGTACAAAGCTCAAAACCATGCACGATCATCTCATCATTCCAACGCATTACTTTTCCAAACATATCTTCTGGAGAGTCAGACAAAGCAATCATATTACCTTCGCTCTTACCCATCTTCTTTCCACTATTGTCTGTAAGAAGTTTTCCAGTCAAAACAAATTTTTCTTTATTTTTTAAATCTTTCATCAAATCACGTCCACCCAACATATTGAAAGTCTGGTCATTACCACCAATTTCACCATCTACACCCATCACCACACTATCATAAGCCTGCATAACCGGATACATGAATTCATGCAAATAAACTGTTTTCCCTTCTTTTAACCTTTCTTGAAACATATCACGCTCCAAAAGACGAGGCACTGTAAAATGAGAAGTTAATTCCAAAATATCAGCAAAATCCATCTTAGCCAACCACTTGCTATTGTATTTTACCTCTACTCTATTTGAGCCTTTAAAATTTAAAATTTTAGCAGCTTGTTTTTTGTAATCTTTAAAATTATTTTCCACTTCTTTTTTAGTCAATTTTTGTCGAGCAGAGGTTTTATCAGTGGGATCACCAATCATACCAGTAAAGTCACCAATCAACATAATAATTTTATGCCCTAAATCCTGAAACTGACGAAGTTTTAGCATCGTAATACCATGACCAATATGCAAAGTAGGTGCAGTTGGATCATAACCTGTATAAATAGTCAGCTGTTCACCAGACTTAAGACGACTTTCCAAAAATTCTTTTTTAGGATAAATATTTTCTACCCCGCGAGTAGTGATTTGTGCAATTAATTTTTCGTCAGTATTTGTTTTCATATATTTAGATTTGTTCTTTAATTTTTTCTAATTTTTCTTTTGCTTCTCTCAATTTACCTTGTTCTTTTTCTATAACCTCTTTAGGGGCATTATCAACAAATTTCTTATTTTCCAATTTCTTTTCAACCCCAACTATATATTTTTCTAAATTCTCTGCTTCTTTTTTTAATTTATCCTTATCAATTGCTCCAGACAAATCTACAAAAACTTCTACACCACCCTCTACAAAACCAAGCCAACCTTCTGGTTGATCTATCTTTTCCCCTATCTCCAAGTTTTCAATATTAGTCCAATGTCTCTTTATAATCTGTTCGTTTTCTTCTATTAAAACTTTTTTATCACCTGCAGAAATTTTTACATCTATTTTTTTAGCTGGTTCAATTCCATTTTCTGCACGTACATTTCTAATTTTTGCAATTACATTTTTAATTTTTTGAAAATTTTGAAAAGAATCTTCGTCTAACTCAACAGTATCTTCCGGAAACTTCTCCACCATTAGTATCTGTTTATTTCCATAAATCTCTTGCCAAATAGCCTCTGTTACAAATGGCATAAATGGATGCCACAATTTCAAAATAGTATTTAAAATATAATTTAAAATTTCCTCTTTACCACTCTCAATCTTTGCATACTCTAGATAATCATCTGCAAGATAATCCCAAGTAAAAGATTTCAATTGTTCACCAGCAAAAGAAAAATCAAATTTTTTAAATGAATTTTCTAATTCCAAAACTATTCTGTCTAATCTATATAATACCCACTTGTCAGCTAAGGTTTTAGCTTCAGGTCTTGCAATATCAATCTTTGGTTCATCAATATTCATAAGCATAAACCTAGACATGTTCCAAAGTTTGTTAGCAAAATTTCTAAAGCTCGCAATTTTATCTTCGTTTAATTTCACATCATTACCAGGTGTATTACCAAGCAAAAGTGAAAGACGAGTCGCGTCAGCCCCATAGTCTTTTATAGAGTCAAGCGGATCAATTACATTACCCAAACTCTTGCTCATCTTTTCACCATTTTCATCACGTACAAGTCCATGAAGATATACTGTTTCAAATGGAACATCACCCAAAACATAAGTAGACATAAGGATCATCCGAGCCACCCAAAAAAACAAAATATCATAACCAGTCTCCATTACAGATGTAGGATGAAAATTCTTCATATCAGCTGTTTCGTCTGGCCAACCAAGAGTTGAAAAAGTCCAAAGACCAGAAGAAAACCAGGTATCAAGTGTATCTGAATCTTGCTCCCAACCCTCTCCCTCCGGAGCTTCTGTGCCCACATAGATTTCTTCGCCCTTATACCAAACAGGGATCTGATGTCCATACCAAATCTGACGAGAAATACACCAGTCACGTAAATTATCTATCCAGTGAAAATATGTCTTATCAAATCTCTCGGGAATAATTTCAATTTGTTTACTCTTTACAGCTTTTTGCATCAATTCTTTTAAACTATAGTCTTTACCATTTTCAACATCTTTCAACTTTGCGTTTTCAACTGTGAATTTTTTATTAACATCAATAAACCATTGGGTCATTGGCAATGCTTCTACAACATCTCCAAATCTGTCAGAAGTTCCTACATTTTGTATGGTTTCTTCTTCTTGTATAAATAATTTATTTTTTTTCAAAGCCTCTACTACTTTTCCACGAGCTTCTAAAACACCTAAACCTTCATAGCTTCCAGCCTTATCGGTCATTTTTGCATCCTTATCAATTACTTCTATAAGCCCTATATCATTCCCGTTTGCTTTTTGTGCCATATACATATCAAAATCAACCGAACTATGTGCAGGCGTAACACCTACAGCACCAGTCCCATATTTCATATCTACATGATCATCGGCAATAATGTTAATTTTTAAATCCAAACCTGAATCTGCAAAATTTTCTACTTCAAATACTTTGCCAATTAATTTTTTATATCTTTTATCTTTTGGATTGACTGCCACGGCAGTATCCCCCAATTTTGTCTCTGGACGTGTAGTCGCAATTTCAATTGGAAAATCTTCACTATATTTGAATGTATAAATTTTTGCCTGACGTTCTACATGTACAAGTTCATCATCACTGCAAGTTGACTGCCCCTTTACTGACCAATTAATCACACGATATCCACGATAAATAAGACCATCATCATACATTTTTTTGAAAACAGTATAAACAGCTTTATGACGTTGCTCATCCAAGGTAAAAGCCTCACGAGACCAATCTAGAGATGAACCCATTTTTTTTGTTTGATTAACAATAGTATCATGAGATTCCTGAGCAAATTTATCTACACGTTCTAAAAATTTTTCTTTACCCAATTCTTCTTTTGGTTTTGTAAAACCTTCATTTTTTATAAGTAATTTCTCTACTTTTGATTCGGTCGCTACCGCAGCATGATCTGTACCTGGAAGCCAAAGAGTTTTGTCCCCTTTCATACGATGATAACGCACCATCAAATCTTGAATAGCGAGCATAGCTGCATGCCCCATATGAAGTGTACCTGTGACATTTGGAGGAGGCAAGACAATACTAAAAGAAGGACGTTTTGGATCATCTGGATTATCCACCCAAGGAGGACTCGCATCGGGCGAGAAAAAACCAGACTCTTCCCAGCGTTTATAAATATCATCTTCGTATTTTTGTGGCTCGTAAGCCTTTGGAAGCTCTTTCATAATTATTTTAAAAACTTTTTAACCCACCATTTTTTAATAAAAGGTAAACTTAAGGTAGACAACAACCAACCCAATCCCGGCACAAAAGCAGTCAAAAGAGGATTATTATCATTTATCAAATACAACCAAATTGCAGCAATAATATAAGTAGCTACAAAAATAACTAATTTTCTAAAATTACTAACTTCCCAAGCTTTCCCAGCTTCAACCCTCTTATTTCTCTCTTGAAGTGATAAAATCTCTTTTTCTAAGTCCATACTATTTGAAACTTAATATATAAGCCCTATAGGCTGTACATTATAGATTACACGATTTAGGGGAAAAGTGCAAGAAAAAGCCTTATTTTAGCCTAATTCTTATCCACATACTTGGATATTTGGCTTAGTTGACAATAATTTCATTTTTAGGTATAATTATCTATTCTATATACAGAGGGGGTCTTCCAAAAAGAATGCTTAAAAAGTTTTTTTGTTGGAGGAAACACAATTCAAGTTGAAAGGTAGAAATAGAAAATGAAACTAGTTGTGGGAATGTCCACTCTGTTCGGTCTCTGGTTAATCACAATCGGAATGACGAACGAAAAATCCTCGCTTGTTGGAGCAGGAATTTTTTCGCTCGTTCTCACTGGAATCTTTTTCGTCATCTGGCGTCGCAAGAAGCACGCCAAGCATGACGAAATCATATTCCTGCATTGAGCAGGAGGAGGACAGCATCATGTGCCCCTGTCGTTGGTGGGCGAGACTAGGCCGATTTATTTCATCTGTCCAGGCGTACTCCGTCCGGCTGAGATGAGGGAGCAACCCAACAAAAAAGGAGGAAAGGAGGGTTGCATAAGAATTTTTATTTTTAGAAGTTCTTATGTGATTTACACATCCGTAAATCAGGATTATTCGCAAAGACGAATGTCCTGAGGGTATCAGTAATCCGTAACTATGTTAAACGAAAGTCAACAAATTGAAAAAATCTTGGCTGGTAAAAAAGATATCTTAATTACTTTTAGACAAGATGGAAGCGGAGATGCGATTGCCTCAGCCGCTGCTTTGGCTTTGTATTTGGAAAATCTAGGAAAACGAGTAGATATAGTTGTGCATAGTTTTAGTCTGCCAAAAAACCTAAACTTTCTCAAAAAATCTCAAACCATAAAAAACAATTTTTCTCATTTACAAAAATTTATTATCACAGTTGATAGTGAAAAAACTGGTGTTCATGAACTTAGCTATGATCTAAAAGAAGATAAACTAAGAATTTTTATCACACCAAAACAAGGCTTTTTGACTCGCGATGATATCCGTACTGCTCAATCTGATTTTAAATATGATTTAATTTTTACTTTGGATACTCCCAATTTGGAATCACTTGGTCCTATTTATGATAGCAACACTGAACTTTTTTATGATAAACCAATTATTAATATTGACTATAAAACTACCAATGAACATTTTGGTCAAATTAATGCCATTGATACCACGGCCACTTCCACTGGTGAGGTACTATTCAATTTACTAGAAAACTTAGGCAAAGAACATATCAATGATAAGGTAGCTGAAGCAATTCTAACTGCCATCATTTTCAATACTAAAAGTTTTAAAAGTCAAAATATAAAACCGAACACTCTGTCTCTGGCTAGCAAACTAATGAAATTGGGGGCTGATCGTGATCATATTGTACAAAATCTATACCGCACCAAAACTATGTCCACTTTGAAGCTTTGGGGCAAGGCTTTGTCTAATATTGAACATGATAGAAGTAATAACTTGGTCTGGACCACGATTACTCGTGATGATTTTATTCGCTCAGGTGCCCATTCACAAGAACTCTATGATATTGTGGAGGAACTTATTAGCAATTCGCCTGAAGCTGACTTGATAGTACTTTTTCATGAACAAAGTAGTGAAGCTGAAAAAACTCCACGTATTCATGTAATTCTAAATGTTAATAAAAATTATAATGCCTCTAGTCTGCTTCAACCTTTTAACTCTGTGGTAGGTGACAAAAAACAAGCCACCACAATCATTGCCGGCAAAAGCTTGAAAGAAGTAGAAGAAGAAATTATTGCACACATAAAGAAACAGAT
>CAZRUM010000027.1:0-13980 GCA_964603435.1 uncultured Gammaproteobacteria bacterium
CCAATATTAAAGATATCTTTGTCATTTATCATTTTAATACTTTCCATCACATTATCATAATTTAAAAACGGTTCACCCATTCCCATGTAAACCACATTGGTAATATGGTTTGGTTTTGTTTTTTGTGTTTTCAAAAATCTTTGCCAGAATAAAACTTGTTCAACGATTTCGGCAGTCTTTAAATTTCTTTTTAGACCCATTGTACCAGTCGCACAAAAACTACAACCCATAGCACAACCGACCTGAGACGAAACACAAACAGTTGCCCGACCATCCTCGTGTTTCATAAGGACTGTTTCTATTTTTTCATCATCTTCTAGAGTAATTAGTGCTTTGACGGTTTCACTTTTCTCCGAACCAAAAATCTCAGCATTTATTTCTAGTGGGCATTCGTTATTTAGCTTTTCTCGCAGGTTTATAGGTAAAGTGGTGTTATCACTCCAATTACCAATTAAATCCTCAAAAACAGCCTTATAGACCTGTTTAAAGCGGAATTTTGGTTCATTTACTAGTACGATTTTAAGATTTTCTAGGTTCATAGTGTTTCTTTCATTTATTACTTTAACTGGTGCCTAATAATACACCTTTAGGGGATAAAATGCAAGTAGCCAGCCACACTTCTCAACTCTATCTTTAGATTAATTTATATACGGATTTTTCGTAATTTAGCTCTTCTTTGTTTGTGATCAGGCATGGTTTTCGCAACCAAGTCCCAAAATCTTTGTGAATGATTCATTTCTTTTGTATGGCAGAGCTCATGCACTACAACATAATCACACAGTTCTGGAGGTAAACAAAATAATTTGTAGGAAAAGCTGAGACAACCAGTACTAGAACAACTCCCCCACCGCGTTTTTTGATTCCTAATACTAATGCGTTTGTATTCAAAATTGTAATATTCGTTATAAAACTTGAGTCTGTCGTTAATTAATTTCTTTGCTCTGGCTTTACAACTTGCTAACGGTGGACATGGTAATTTTTTTCTCTTTTCTTTTTTTGTATGTGCGACCATTTCATCCTGCGCTTTTACAATCCACTCTTGTCTGGACTCTACAAATCTATTTATTTCTTTTAGGCTCACTCTTTTTGGTGCACTCACAAGTACCTTTCCACCTTCCCCTACAGAAATACGGATATATTTAGACCTGGTGTAGCGTCTTATCGTATAAGGTAAACTTTTCATAGCTAAAAATCAATAGCCTCGCCAACAGCATGACCAGTGCTCCAAGCAGCGGTAAGATTATAGCCACCAGTCGGGGCATCTATATCTATTATTTCTCCTGCAAAATATAAATTATCAATCAGCTTTGATTTCATGGTCTTCGGATCTATTTCTTTTATATTTACACCACCACTTGTTACAATTGCCATATTATAGCCCTTGTCTCCTGTTACTGTCAGCGTTATATTTTGTACTAGATTGACAAGATCTAGTCGTTCTTTTTTGTTTATACTATTAACTTTTTTGTCAGGATCAATACCAGACATTTCAATCAAAATTGGTATTAAATTTTTTGGTAACAAATCTCCCAAAGCATTTTTGAATTGTTTATTATTATATTTTTTAAAATCACGTTGCAATCGTAAATCTAGTTGTTCAACTGACAGGGCTGGTTTTAAATTTAGATTTAATTCTACTTTGCCATTTTTCTTTGCACTCAAAACATATTTACTAATATCTAAAACAATTGGGCCGGTAATTCCAAAATGAGCAAAGAGCATGTCACCTTGACGAGATTCAAGTTTTTTATTTTCTTGTAGAATTGTTAATGATACGTTTTTTAAAGTTAGCCCCATCAAATCTTTGCACCATTTTTCTTTTATTGTAAGAGGTACTAAAGCCGGGGCAGTATCGACCACCACGTGACCTAACTTCTCTGCAAATTCATGTCCCTCACCCATAGAGCCAGTAGTGGGATAAGATAACCCACCTGTGGAAATAAGAAAATTCTTTCCAAAAAATTCTTTTCCATTTTTGAGTATTACAGATTTTATTTCTGACTTCTTCCCGCCCGCAACGCCTTGCAGACTTGCATGGCGGGCGGGTTTATTTAGTTTTTTTACATCAGAATCATAAACTATTTCCACGCCGTTCTTTTTCATAAATTTTTTCATAGCACCTACAATGTCTGTTGCCATGTCGCTTTCTGGAAAAACCCTACCACCACGTTCAATTTTTAATTTTATTCCTTGTTCTTCAAAAAAATCTATAATACTCTCTGGTCCAAATTTTGTCAGACTAGAAAATAAAAAAGGTCCATTCTGTCCAAATATTTTTACCAACTCCCTAACATCAAATTTATCAGTTGTTACATTACATCTACCTTTACCAGTAATTAGAATCTTTTTCCCTAAGCCTTTGTTTTTTTCCAACAACAAAACTTTAGCCCCATTTTGAGCTGCAATTCCTGCTGCCATCATACCAGAAGGCCCACCACCAATTACAATTAGATCGTATTCTTTTTCCATATTTATCTACCTAGATGATTTTTCAAAGTATAAACCAAGTCTTCATTTTGTTCATGTTCTGGTTTGCTAGACTCACTGTTATATAGCCATTCTATATATCCCCTGTCTTCATTTGCAACATCTTTAAAAGATTTTCCACGATGTTTACCAAACAAGAATATATCTATCATTACCGGCATGTTTGTCAGCTCCTGCATCTTTGCAAGAATATCCTCGTCTGTTTCTAGTTTGAATTGTTTTTTAACTTCTTCTACTAGATGTTCAAACAGTTTTTCCAAAGCCAAAATATCTCCCCAAGCATCATGAGCTTGCGCTTCAATATTAAAATCTAATGAATAACGCAGATACTGAAGTTTATAACTATCACTATCTAGCAAGTGTCTGGCTATACGCAAAGTGTCAATAAATTCTTTTGTCTCCACACCTTCATTTTTCAAAATCCCAATATCAAAAGGAGCATTGTGAGCTACCAAAATATGATCACCTAAAACATCAGTAATCTTTTGTTTGTCTTCACTACCTTCAAAGACTGGTTTATCAGCTACCATTGCCTCGGTAATGTGATGCACTGCCATCGCACCAAAGTCAATTGCGACAGGTGGTTTGAAATATTCATTTACACAATCCCCAGTTTTCACTTCTTTGTAAGCAAGCTGAACCAAACGAGCATCTTCCCCAGCATCAGTTGTTTCTGTATCTAAATAGATTATTTTCATATATTTTTTATTAATTTATAGGCGTAGTTTAGCATAAAAAGTGTGGTTATTCAAGCGAGGGTAAATACAAAAAAATAATCACCAATTGTGTATATAATATTGACAACCTCAATATTTTATGATATCATGTATACGTTCTTATTCGGAGATCGTCTAATGGTAGGACTTCAGGTTTTGATCCTGACTATCGGGGTTCGAATCCCTGTCTCCGAACAAACAAAAAAACACCTATAAAAAGGTGTTTTTTTAATTAAAATTATTTTACACCTTCAAATGCTTCCTCATGGCGAGAAGACTAGAAAATATATTGAGGAATAGTACTGAAGCAAATTGGACGAGTAATAGGAATAATAAATTTGCACTATAATAGTCTCTTAGAATCATTTCGCGACCAAAGACAATTGTAATATACGGATCCATTATATTTAACAAAACCACTACCAAAACATAAGTAATAGCCAAGCTAACAATACTAAAAACAAAAGATTCTATTAAGTATGGCCCCCGTACAAACCAATTGGTAGCACCGACAAGTTTTTTGATACTGATTTCAATTCTCTGGGTATAAATAGCAACACGTACGGTGTTGAAAATAATAAGAAAAGCAATGATAGCAAATAAAATACTAATCGTGCCAGTAAATTTTTCTACTTGGGTAGTAATAGTATGAATTCGATTAATGGCTTTTTCAGTATCACCAAAGGTCTTTGCTTCAACAATGCTTTCATATTCCGGGATGGTAAGGGCAGCAATAACTTTTGAATAATCTTTTGGATCACGAGTTTTTACAATCATCGTTGGGCCCAAAGGATTATCTGTAAGTTCTTCAAGTGAGGCTAATATATCTTCGTTATCTGCATGTTTATTTTTGAAATCAACCAAAACCTCTTCACGGGTTAGGTATTTTACTTCCGTCACTTCAGGAAAAGATCCGATATATTCTTTCACTTCTTCAATTTGTTCATCATTGGCATCATAAGCAAAATAAACACTAACATCAATCTGTTCTTTGACGGTATTGACTGCTTCATCTGTGATAACATTTACAACAATAAAAGTATTGATAGAAATAAGCATCAAAACCAAAATCAAAACAGTCATGAGTGACAGACTCATATTGCGATAGATATCTTGAAGTGCAAATTTTATAATGCGTAAAAATGACAACATCTTTAGAATAATTAGGTGAATTAGTAATCAGGTAAATTTATAATCTATATCTACCTTCTTCTTCATCTGCGATCACCTTGCCGTCATGCAAAGTAATAACCCTCTTGCAAAGTTGATTTACAATATCACGATTGTGAGTGACGAGAACTATAGTAGTACCAAATTCATTTATTTTTTTAAGTATCTCAATAATTTCTTGTGTATTGATAGAATCAAGATTTCCAGTTGGCTCATCCCCTACCAGAATCTTTGGTCGGTGAGCGAGAGACCTAGCAATAACAACTCGTTGTTGTTCTCCTCCAGACAGCTGGTGTGGATATCTGTCCATTTTGTCTCCCAAACCAACAATGTCCAAAACTTTTGGCACAACTTCCTGAATCCTGTGATGAGGTTCGCCTGCCACTTGTAAAGCGAAAGCCACATTTTCAGCTACAGTTTTTTTTGCTAATAATTTAAAATCTTGAAAGATTACCCCGATTTGACGACGTAAATATGGTACATGATGTTGTGGTATATTGGTGACATCCCAATCCCCCACTTCTATCGTACCAGTAGTAGCTTGTTCTTCGGCAATCAAAAGTTTGACCAAGGTTGTTTTACCTGTGCCACTTTGTCCTACAATAGATACAAACTCACCTGGCTTTATATGCAGGTTAATCTGGTCTAAACCAACACTATCTTTGGTATATTTTTTTGAAACACCTTTTAACTTTATCATAATAAAAATATTATACCATATTTTAAATAAACAAAAAACACCACCTTATAAATAAAGATGATGCCTTTGAATTAAGCCATCTCGGAGAATCCCAGCTCAAGGCTGGTCCACCTTGGGAGGAGAACTCGAAAAAATAGAGCCCTCTATCAGAATCGAACTGATGTGTGTGGTTTACGATACCACCGTTCTACCACTGAACTAAAAGGGCCTTTAAAACTAAATTAAACTATGAGCGGGTAACGGGAATCCCAGCCTACAGCCCAAGGCGCACACTGCAAGGCTGGTCCGCCTTGGGAGGAGAACCTTAGAGCGAGTGAGCGGAATCGAACCGCCGTATCAAGCTTGCCTGCCCGCCATCGCTAGACTGAGCGGAATACGAGAATCGAACTCGCGTCTCATGCTTGGGAAGCATATATACTACCATTGTACTAATTCCGCTCGCTCAGGCTATGGTAGGCGGGGGAAGCTTGTGTAATAACCATTATACTATACCCGCGTAAAAAACCCTTTGATACAATACCAAAGGGTTTAAACGTTATTATTCTACTACTTCTTCTACAGAATCTTCTTCTGTTTCTATCACGATTGGTTCATCCACTTCTATAACTTCTTCTTCAGATAATAAATCTGCAAATGGATTTGGGATATCAATTAAAATTTTGATATCAGCATTTTTAAATTGATCATCCATGAAAGCAAAGTAATCACCAGTCTGTCTTTTCTCCATTACTTGTACGATATGAAAACCGTAGGCAGTCTGAACTAACTCTTCTTTTAATTCACCTGCTTCTAGAGCAAAGACTGCATTCTCAAATTCTGGTACCATTTCACTTCTACCAAACCAACCTAAATCTCCACCAGTGTCTTTTGTACCATCAGATCCATATTCAGCTGCTAAAGTAGCAAAATCTTCACCATCTTTAATCCTTTGTAGTACTCCTTGAGCTCTTTCTTTTACAACTTCGTTGTTCTCATCTTCACTAGTTAAAAATAGAATATGTCTAGCACTAATTTCTTCAGTCAAATATTTTTCATCAAGATTTTCGGCCTCTTCATTAGCAAAAGCTTCTTGTAATTTTTGTTCTAATAAAATTGGCTCTCCAACTTTTTTCATGTATTTATCTAGATTCCAACCGTATTTATCCATAAGTTCAGTTTCGGCTGTTTCTTCATCAGGAAATTGTGATAGCAAGGTCTGTTTAAATTCTTCCAAACCTTCATCGTCTATTTCTACATTGTATTCCTTAGCATTTTTAGCAATCAGTTTATTGGCTACCAGACGACTGATAACTTGATTGGAAATTTCGTCTTCACCTGGACTTGGTACTTCTGGAGTTTTTTCATAAAAATTGTTCAAGGTCTTTACATCTTCAATATACTCAGTGTACAGAACCTTCATACCATTCACTTTGGCAGCTGGTAAGTTTAAAACCTTAGCAACAGACAATGCAAAACCACTTTGTGAAACTTTCTTAGTTTCTTTGATACCCACACCTGCAGTAATTAGCAAACCTACAACGAGTATAGAAACAACTCCGTAGGTAAACATTTTGACAGGATTTACCTCTTGTGTTTTCTTTTTTTCTTCCATATATAATATTAATTATTATTTTGCCAGCTAAATTTTATAGTGCTGGCTGATTATAGTTTATTTAATTTGATGCTGGGTGAAATAATACCACCATTTGACTGGGTTTGACAAGTAAATTTCATCCACAGGCTTCCCAACCTCTCTTTTCATTTTTGGTAATAATCCATCCACTACCACTACATTTTCTCCTGGACGTTTCATATTTAGCTCTGTTCTGGCTTTTTCTTCTACAAAAGCAGGTGAAGTCACGTATTTTAATATCTCCAAAGACTCAAGTTTTTTTCTTTCTAAACTTTTGACTTCACTTTGCAAGGCCCTTATCTCTTCTTTTACTTTAAAATCCTGATAGTAAGCTCTAGCATAACCAAGTGCGACAAGAACTGCAATAATAAAAGCCACCAACAAAAACATGCGTGATGCAAAAAATCGCCTGACAAGTGATTGTTCTTGACGCTTCATAAAGCATTGATTTAGACTGATTTAAACAGAAATAATAATCAGTACAAATCTGTTTTAATCAATGCATATTATAACACACAATCACAAAACACAAAACACAGACCACATAACAATTTAAATAACAAAAAAACACCCTTTCAAGATGTATTTTTTTGATAATTTCGCAATTCGTAAATTCGTACAGATTCGAAATTAGAATGTATTTTATTCTTCTTCACTCTCTTCCAAAACCTTCATTCTTTTCCGCAAAACCTTTTTTACCCTCATTAGTTCTGGAAGCTCCAGTTCATAAAGTTTGTCTATTATTACTTCGGCCACGTCATCAGAAAAATCATGTGAGTATCTAGCCATATATCTATCGCGCAGTTCCATTATTTCTTCTTGCAGATAAGTCGGTTGTTTTATTTTATCTACCACCACCTGAACCTTACCATTGCCAGATTGAATTGTCACATCTCCATAACGAAAAACCGTACCAAACACACCGCTAATTTTCCCCATTACATCTTCCATTTGGTCATAAGGAATATTGGAAACAATCTTTTCAAAAAAACCTCGCTGATCAAAATCTATTATTTTATGGGTAGTGATAATAAAAACATTTCTCTTCCAGACAAATACGGTTCTGGTTAACAATAAAAATCCTAAAACCAAAGGCACAAAAAATAAAGCCTGCCCCCACCAACCATGCTGGAATAACCAAAACATAAAAAAGAAAGGTACCACAACTAATACAAAACTAAAAACCCAGCCCCAAAAAAATGTCAAAGCATAACGACGAATCACACTAATTATTTTTTCGTTTTCTTTTAGTTTAATTTTATTTTCTATATTCATAGCTTTTTAAACTTGACTTTTTCCCCTATTTATAATACTATTTTTATAGGCCCTTTGCAAACAACATCTTAAATCGTGATATACGCGACAAAAGATGTTTACGGAATCCTGGAGGAACAAAATGTCTCCCAAGCACATCCACACAGCAACTATACTGTTGGGAACACTCTTCGGTAGCCTAGGCTATCTCATCGCTTGTGTCATCTACTCCTCCTCTCTTACCGGAAGTGGGGAGGGTGTTGTAAGCATTGAGATTGCCCTCAATGTGAAAACCCTAGCCTTTGGATTGTTCAGCGGAGTACTGCCAGCCATACTTTTATCAGTGCTTGTCTGCTACATGAACAGAGACCTACCAGGTATTTCACACTTGTCTGGTGGTATTTCTATCCGCGACGTACTGATCTCCATAGGTGCTACGCTGGCTTTGTTGATTGTCGTCGTAGTCATTTTCACTGTCGGAAGTCCCAAACTCGACCCTGATGATGACTTCATCTCCATCAACCTCATAGGCTTCTTTGCTACCTTGCCTGCAAGTTTAATCGGGAGCATAATTACTGCACAGATTCTCGTGGCGATTCGACGAGAAAACCAAGCGATCTTCAAATCTGAAGTGAAAAGATCACACAGAAGAAAAGGTCGACCGCGCCAATAGACAAATCAAGGAGAACCCGGGCAGTAATCCCCACCGCTGTCCGTTCCATTCCCTTATATTTTATATAATAAAATTTAGAGGAATAAAAATAACCCCGATTTAATCGGGGTTATTTTATTTCTAGAGCATTTCTTACTTTTTCCCTATCATCCCACTCAACCATCTTACCACCAGCCAGACACATTTTTTGTTCGCTTCCCTTGCCTGTAACGAGAATCAAATCTCCTTCTTTTGCAATCTCTACGGATTTTTTAATAGCATCTCCCCTATCTAAAATTTTATATAAATCTTTATCTAGAACTTTCCCTGTTTTTTCTACCGCATCTGCCACATCATTAATTATCTCCATTGGATCATCATCGTAAGGATCTTCATCTGTCACAATACAAATATCTGCATTTTTTCCTACAAACTCACCCACACTAAAACGACGTTCCTTATCTCTACCCCCACCAGTAGAGCCAAAAACATGAATAACACGTTTTGGTTTCAATAATTCAACTACCCCATACAAAGCTTTTATAGCTTTTGGTTCGAAGGCATAATCGACAATAACTTGAAAACCAAGCTTTTCAGCCTCACTAATAAATTCAATTCTTCCTGGAGGAGGCTGCAATTTTACAATAGTATTTTGAATATCTTGCCAAGGCATATCCATCGTTCTAACAATATTTATAACTGTTATTAAATTTTCAATATTATGCTCCCCAAATAATGGTGCACTAAATTTATACCCCTCATATTCAAAATTTAAACCTTCTTTTGATACATTATAACTATTTTGAGGTGTATGAAATTTGATTTTTTGTTCAAAATTATATTGTAAAAACTCATCAGCATATTCACTTTCACCATTTACAATGGCAATCTTACCATTATTTTTTCTTTTACACTTGGAAACATATTTAAAAATATCCAACTTAGCTTTTTTATAATTTTCAAAACTACCGTGTGACTCGATGTGCTCTGGATAAAGATTGGTCAAAGCCATGATGTCATAATTTATAAATCTATGCCTATATTGTAGACGACCTTCGGAAGTTGTTTCAACTATAGCAATATCACATTTTTTATCTACCATCTCACGCAAATACTTTTGAATCTTTGTACGACCAAGCATTGTCATTTTTTGATCATTGAGTTTTTCTTCACCAGCTACATAAAAATCAACAGTAGAAAGTGAACCAACCTTATAATCAGCAGATTCCAAAACTTGACGCAAAAAATGAATCACACTAGATTTTCCAGTAGTACCAGTAATACCGATTACTAACATTTCTTTTGATGGATACTTATATTTAAAAGCTCCATACCAAGCATAGAAAAAATGTAGCGAGTTTCTTAATTTTTTAGGGATTAGTTTTTTAATCATATATAAACATAGTTTACCTAAAAAATAGCCTTTTTGCAACTCAAGACTTTACAAAACATAAAAAATAACATACTATAATAAGAACGTGGCAACCTTCCTTATCTGCTCATATCGACCAAAAAGGTTAAGGGCTGGGCCCCCAAACCCCGCCTGTCGAGATTACTTCCCCACTTCTATGGTGAAATGATCTGGCACAGCCCAGAACCAACGCCGCCAGGTTGTTGGCTCGATGGTCATTTCTTATATGCACAAGGGTGGTTGCCACGCCCACCCTTCAACATAACAAAACTCCCTTCGATATAATATCGGAGGGAGTTTTGTTATGCTTTGCTTGTCATCCTGAATTCTGCAAGAAATGAAAGGTCCCTTTTTGGTGAGTGGGTATCTCTTAATTTACAAATACTATTTTAATGCATTGGGTTTGTGCGTTGAAAAGGGATTCTTCCACTTCTCCTTCACTGCGTTCAGAATCAGTGTCAGAATGACAAAAAATTCTATTTACCTTCACGTAAGCTCAATTCATAAACTACACTCTCCAATTTATTTACTGCCCCTTTAGCTTGATCGAACTTGGTACGGAGATAACTAGTCAAATTAAATTGAATCAACTCACCAATAATCTCTTGTCCCATTTCACTACATTTTTTAGCAGTTTTCACATCTTTATTTGTAGCGGCTTTTATTGCATAACGATAAAGCTCACCAGGTACATCACACATGCCTGCTAGATAAATTTCTCCGTCTATTGGCAAGTCTTTAATCTCACCAATTTTTCCAGTTGTTATAAACTGATAAAACAACTTAGCTTCTACATATTCTTCCAAACCAGCTTTGTAGGCTCCCTCTTTTTTTATATCTTCATCCTTTTTATATTTTTTATTAAGATCTTTAAAAATACCTTCTACCAGCTTTATTTTCTCCACAGCTTCTTTCTCATTGTCCCTGTGTAGGGCAAAAATGGCTCTTTTGGCGTGGTGTAGGGCCTCATTGGCTCTACCAATCACATCTCCACGGCGCTTGTGATAAGCGTGAAGATTAGTTTTTATTTTGTTTAGGTTACCTTTATTCAACATAACAGTTATAAGTTATCAGCTATAAGCTGTAAGTAATTTATTTAATGTTTATTTCTGACTAAGAATATTCCCTTTATCACCTCAATTAAAAAGATATTTAAAAATCCAAACCCGATCATTACAGCCCAATAATTCCAGCTAAGTGCAACTGTGCGTAGTAAAACTTGCAATGGCGGAAAATATACTGCCCCAACAAGCATCAACCAACCAAATAACAATGCTAGATTTAAATATTTATTATTAAAAGGATTCATCTGCCAGACCATATGACGCATAGTACGCACAGAATAAATATATAGTAGAGAATCAATTCCAAGACCAATAAAAATTATTGTACGGGTAAGAGCCAAGTCTCCTGTTGTTTTCCAAAAATATAGGAAAAGTCCAAACAATACCAAATTGGAAACAACACTAATTATTGATATCATGATCTTCATTTCTTTGTCTATTATGGAATCACTTTGTTTACGAGGAGGGTCGGACATGTTTTCTCTATCTCCTTTGTCAAAAGCTAAGGCCATATTTGGGAAAGAATCTTCTATTAGATTGACCCACAAAATCTGCACCGCTGAGACAGCCAAAGGCAACCCACCAATAAGACAACCTGCTATCAAAATTACTTCAGCAAAACTTCCAGATAATAAATACAAAATAACTTTTTTAATATTTTGATAAATTCCACGCCCTTCTTCTACTGCTGACACAATAGTATTAAATTTATCATCAAGCAAAACTATGTCCGAAGTTTCTTTGGCAACATCTGTTCCGGAACCAAGGGCCACTCCGATATCAGCACCTTTTAAAGCGGGGGCGTCATTCACTCCATCCCCTGTCATCGCCACGATCTCACCATTAGCCTGAAAAGCTCTCACAATTCTAATTTTATGTTTTGGATCCACACGAGCAAAGATACGTATCTTATTAATTATAGCTTTAAATTCCTCATCAGCCATTTTTTCCAATTCCTGCCCCTCCATAATTTCATCTTCATCTGCATCTATACCAAGTTCAGCACCGATACTCTGAGCTGTACGTTTATGATCTCCTGTTATCATTACAATCTTTATACCAGCACCTTGTGCAAGCTTTATGGTACTTGCCACATCGCTACGCAATGGGTCAGACAACGCAATAAGACCAACCAAAATTAAATCTTTTATATCACCACTTTTTATGTTTTTTACTATTCCTTTTTCTTTTTTATAACACAAAGCTAGCACACGAAGTCCTTTTCCAGTCAATTCTTTTTCTTGGTCCCTAAACCAAGCTAATTTTTTATCACTCAATTTCTTTTGTATTCCGCCTTCTTCAAAAAATTTACACTTGCCAAACAAAACGTCACTAGCACCTTTTATATAAATTTCAGATTCACCATCCATATGGTGCAAGGTCGCCATGTACTTATTATCACTATCAAAAGGAATCTCATCTACACGAGGAAAAACTTCTTCCAAAGAATTCTTTTTGAGCCCTGCTTTCATACCTGCAAAAATTAATCCTGTGTCAGTAGTATCCCCAATTAGATTCCAATCACTTTCCTCTGTTTCTGGATTTTGTAACAAACCATCGTTAGCAAGCACTCCTATACGCAAAGCCAAATAAGAATCTAGATGTCTCTGACGCTCTTCCATTTTTAAGACATTTATTTCTTCAAAATTAAGATCATCACCTGCGGTAATAAGTCTGGTTAGTCTCATTTTTCCCTCAGTAAGAGTACCAGTCTTATCTGTACATATAACGCTCACAGAACCCAAGGTCTCAGCCGAAACAAGCTTTCTTACCAAAGCATTTTTCTTTAAAATCTTTTGCATACCAATAGCCAAAATAACAGTAAGAGAAATTACCAGGCCTTCGGGAATTGCAGCAACCGCAACAGCAATCGCTGTTTCAAACATCTCCACAAACCCATGTTTTTCTGAAGGACTAAAAACACCCAATAAAAATATAGAAACAGAAATACTAACCACCACAATACCAATAACCTTTGCTAATTTTCCAAGCTGAATTTGCAGAGGTGTCTTTTCATCTATTGTTTCTTTTACCAGAGCAGCAATTTTCCCAATCTCTGTGTCTTTGCCAGTAGCAGTAACCAAAACTTTTGCTCTTCCATTTGTAATAGCAGTACTCCTAAAAACCATATTTTTTCTGTCTCCTATGGCTTTTTCTTCTTTTATAATTCTAGTATTTTTTAAAACTGGTTCTGATTCTCCAGTTAGAGCTGACTCATTTACTCTCAAGTCCCTAGCTTCAACTATCCTACCATCGGCCTGAACCTTATCCCCAGCATCAAGAATCAAAATATCTCCTGGCACAATATCTTTACTTTCTATTTGTATCTTTTTTCCATCTCTAAGTACCAGTGCTTTGTAGGCAATCATCTTAGAAAGTTTACTAAGGGCTTGATTAGCTTTGTCTTCCTGAAAAAATCCTACAATGGCATTTACACCCACAGTAATAAATATCACTGTCATGTCTACAAACTCACCCAAAACACCACTGATGATACCTGCTACCGTAAGGATAATGAGTAAAGGACTTTTCCATTGGTCTAGAAATATTTTAAAACGTGTAATTTTTTCTCCCGTTTTTGGTAAAGAATTTGGACCGTCTTTTTTAAGACGTTCTTTTGCATCTTTCAAACTCAAACCAGACTCACTGGTTTGGAATTTTTTCATTATTTCTTTTGTAGAAAGTTTGTACATAATTAGATAGGATTTGGATTTTGGATTAGGAAGCCAGAAAGATATATTTTTACTACAATGTTGGTTATATTTTAGCAGAAAAAGAGAGACTTGACAAAGTCACTTATCTATATGTTATAGATATCTAAAATAAAAAACAGAGTTTTAATATAAAACTCTGTTTTTCTCTGTGATCCGGGTGGGGCTCGAACCCACGACCGTTAGCTTAAAAGGCTACTGCT
>CAZRUM010000028.1:0-5189 GCA_964603435.1 uncultured Gammaproteobacteria bacterium
AGGGACAGCTTCCGAACTTTTTTTGTTAAAAATAGCTATTAATTTAATTGTTAAATAATTTTGAAAGTATTTCTTCTGGGCCAAGATCATACCCAGAAAGCAAGCCAATTGATAATAATAAAAAAAATATTAAGACAATAATAATTACAGTAATTAATAATTTTGATTTTTTCATAATTTTAATTTAATAACATACTTGGGTTCTAGAATCTAAAGCAACAGCATTAGAAGTTTGAATCCAAGATATTTAATATACCAAAAAATCGTCTATTCGTTAATTTTATTTCTCCCTTGGTGAAACGATTTTCGAATCTGTTTGCAGAGCTACCCTGCACTTCTACTTACTACATAAAAGTAATTAGTATAACCATTTTAAATTTCTTTGTATTCAACATTTTTATTTTTTGCTAATTCTTCCAGTTGTTCGTCGGCTAATTCTAAGAGTGCGCTTAATCGTGAAAGTTTTCTTTTGGTGTCATGAGAAGTATTCCATTCATGTTTATAATTTATTTTATGCTCCATTATAGCCCAAGCATCCATAAATACGGTTCTCACCTGAACCTCGGCAATAAAATGTTTCAATAATTTGTATTTATTTTTAGTAATTTGTTTTTTATTTAACTGTAATTCAAAGTGATGTGATCTATACCAAAATTTATGTGGACTTATATTCTTTTCTTTATTGCTAAAATCCGATATTTTGAAATTATTTTGTAAAATAGCTTCTACTTGTTTTACTTCTTCTGGAAAGTTGCAAATTATCCTGATGGCACAAAGGTCTTTTATGTCAAAAAGAGGATTTTTGTATTTCTTGCGTATCATTTTATTTTGAAAGGATCTTATTTTTTTTGGTCGTCCAGTTACATCAAAAAATTCAATGCCTGATTTTATTAGAACAGATTTTATTAAAATTCTAAGCTCTTGGCTTAGTTTTTTATATTCAGGATAAAGTTTTGAATACTTCTGAACTGTCTCTTTTTGAGCCTTTGACAGTGTTTTTGATTTCATATTTATTATTAAATTATTTTCTTCAAAAACTCATAAATCTCTACCATAGCTCGAGTTTCCATTTTACAATATGTAAGCAAATCTTCTTCAATCTGTTTTTTCTTTGAGTCAGGAGTATCTTGTGAAAGATAAAAGTCATGATATATCTATATTACTCCTGAAAATGGTCTTTGTCAAACAAAAAACCGCTTGTATAAGCGATTTTTGCTCGGTGGGACGGACTATGTTCGAACTGAGATAAGTGTGAGATTAGATTATTTTAAAAAATAAAATTCGTAATATATTCAATGGTACTATAATTATCTCCTGTTATCTGAAAAAAGACCGGGAGAATAGAAATTAAAAAAAATAAAACTAATATGCTTATAATGACAATACCAAAAATAAACCCTATCAATCTGTCTTTTTCTATTAACCACAGAATTAATGCTCCAATTATTAGCCAATAAGGTAAACTGAGCAATAGTATCAGTTGAATTATTATTATGAAGATAAATAAATTGTGAGGTTTAGTATTTATTCTAGATGTGTATTGATGATTACTCTTCCTTGTATTTATTTCAATATATTCATCAATCTTACTATCCAAAGTAAATATTTTGTTAAAAGTATGATTGTAATAACCACTCTTTAGTACTAAGCTATTATCCTTTTTAAAAAAAACATCGGCAAAAAATCCACTCGGTGCTAACCAGGTTCTAATATTACTTGTCAATACATAATCTACTGTATGATTATCAGTAAAGGATTCATTAAAATCACTACAGGGAGAACTGGAGCAGACCCCTCCTCGTATCAATGTTAGATTTGAAGAAAATAAAAAAATTAAACAAAGAAAAAATAAGAAAGTTATCTTGTTATTCAAAATCCAGTCAGTTATTTTTTTTATATTACTTAATGTCATATAAATATATTCTAACATTTTTAAAATAATAACTCCACGTCTCCCACCCCCATCACCAAAGTTCGAACCAAAAAATCAGCTAAAATAAGCTGATTTTTGAGGTTTTTAAACTTTTGCTCGGTGGGTGGGATTCGAACCCACGACCCATTGGTTACACTTACCTTCTGGTTTCCCAAAAGAGTGGACTATATCTTCACCCTCGCCTAGCATCTGCCAAAGACAGATGAACTGGATTTTATCCAGAGCGTTCGGGTGCAAGGCGCTTCGAATCCGATCAAGTCGGATCCTACTCCCCGAAGGGATAGTCTCTGAACCTTCTCTATTTTCTCATCCCTTCTTCAACGAAGAAAAAATTTAATCTCGCAATGGAGAAGAAATTAGAGCTTGGATGCTGATTGCCCATTCTATCATAGATAGAGTTTGGGGTTCCAGCAGTTCACCTTGTTTTCATCTTGATGTTTCTATCAAGAGCTGCTATTAGCTAGTTTTCACCAGCATTCTAGTCACAGCCAATTGCTCTACCACTGAGCTACCACCGAATAAATTGTTTAATGTGTTTACAAAATTAATTTGTAAACACATAGTACATCTTATTTTTTAGTAACGAAAGTGGCCTACTGCCTTCCCACTTTGAGAGGAAGCTTGAATTTATCCGGCGCAGCTCTGCGTAGCAAGAGCGAAGACGGACCGAATAAATTGTCTAAGAACGGAAATATTGTACCATAGTTTTTTAGAGAAGTCAAGCTTTGTCCACATTTACTCTTTTCTATTGACAGAGCAGCTTAAAAATGCTATACTCAGCCTAATTATTTTTTAAAAATATTAAATATATGTTAGGTAAAGTTCTGAAAAAAATGCAAAAGGATGCTAAGCCTGCCCGCAAAGCTAGCGCTAGCGTTGCAGGCGGGAAAAAAGGAGATGAACCTCCAATAGAAAATCCTGGCTACCCTCAAACCCGCAACAACAGCAGAGGATTTCATGCTAAAGGTAGCAGCTTGCGTGGGGCCGAGAGACAAAGAAGCATGGGAAACCATCACCACAAATCATCTGTCTCATAAAAATATTTTACAAACAAAAAAACAGTCCCGACATAATGTCGGGACTGTTTTTTTAATATCTATTATTTTTTCTTCTTAGCTATTTTCTTCTTAGCCTTAACCTTAGCTTTTGTTTTAATAACTTTCTTGACTTTCTTTTTAGCAGAAAGCTTTTTCTTGACTACTTTCTTTACGGCTGGTTTTTTAGTAGAAGTTTTTTTCTTCTCTGTTTTTTCTTCCTTTTCTTCAACGCCAAACAAAGGAACTTCCTTTACTTTTTTGACCTCTTTTACTTTCTTAGTTTTCTCTTTTTTTTCTTTCTTCTCAACAGAAAGTCCTAATGAAGTCATGATCATGTCCAATTTTACATTTATTGTTTTCAATTCTTCACTAGATTGAACACCACCTTTGGTGTTACCACCTTTTTCAAAACAATTACTGCAATAAACTGGTTTGCTAGAAGTAGGTCTAAAAGGTACTTCACAATCTTCACCACATTTTGAACAAACTGCTTTAAACATTTGTTTATCAGCACCATAGCTTGGTCTATCACGTCTATCATCTCTGTCATTTCTATCACCACCATAGCTTGGTCTACTATTTCCACCACCTTGTTTTTCAAAACATTGACTACAAAATACAGGTTTAGATCCTGTTGGTTTAAAAGGTACTTCACAACTATTACCACATTCGCTACAAATAGCGCGATGCATACTTGGTCGTCCACCATTTCTATCGTCAGATCTATTTGAACCACCAAATGATCTTCCTCCACCACCACGTCTGTCGTCTCTATTATAATTTCCCATACTTATTTTTTTAATCCCGATTAAGCCGGGAAAGTTTATATTAATTTATCACATTTTGACATGAAAATCAATCAATGAATGCCAAAGTGTAACATAAAAAAAATAGTTTGTCAACCCCCTACACTATATTTAAGCTTTGTTGTATAATAAATATGAAAACTGTCACAACCTTGCCTTTGGGCTATGCCCGGGAGGAGCTCTGGAATGCCTCTGTTTGCCCTCGGTTTCTTACTAGTCGCTCTTATGGGCATCTCGACCTATAGAAAGTCTCGCCAACCTCACGTGAGACTGGAACTGCAGGAAGGGCCGGACGAAGAGTTCGACATGAACCTGTACTTCAGCGCCGAGGAGATCTGGGACTGGGGCACGGCTACCCTGGTCATGTCACCCATTTGCCTCTTCTTTGCTGGTGTTGTTCTCTTCGTTTCCACTGGAACCCCCGCCCCGTAAGGTTCCCCTCCTCCGAGGCACCATTGTGTGCTACATTGCTACGACCACTACGTGGGCAAGGAGGTGAAGCACGATCCCCATTCACCAACTTGCTTTGTTTCTAAAGTATAAGAGACAGAGTAAGGAGATGTGAATGGGGATTTTGTTTTTTTAAAGTCTACTATTGACAAAACAACTATTTATACATATACTGAATCAAATTGGTTTTAAGCCCATATTAAGATAATTTTATGAAAAAAGGAATTATTACCTTATCACTACTACTCCTACTTGTCACGACTGGTTGTTCTTGGCAAGAAACTTTTCAAGAAGAAAAAGAAAGCTATATAGATTCTGAACTAAAACAACATGAAGAGACTGGAGCAGAAGAAATAAATGAAGAATATGAAGAAATGGACACAACAGGCTGGAATGAATTTAATAGTGCTATTTTTCCTATCTCATTTAAATACCCAACTAACTGGACATTTGGAGAGGAACGTCCAGTAAATCCAGATATGTCTAGTTGGGGACGTATTGGTGGAGGAGATGGTCAGGGCTCAAGCATTAGCATATATAGAAATGGTATTTATTCTGATGCGGCTAACCTAGATGAAACACTTGATGAGCATATGCAACGCATGTATGAATATTATGTCGATCAGGCAGAAAACCATGATGGCAATATAGTTTATGCAAGACCATACAGTTCAGACAATTATGAGCCCCACGATATAAACGGCTATCCTGCCTACAGACAGACTGGTGCTCAATATGCTGACGAAAAAGTCAAAATGATCTTTGTAAAAATGGATAAACCTATTTTGGCCATAGTATATACCGATGCAACTTCTATGCTCGATAATTTTGAAGCCGAACAATTACCACAAATACTCAAAATTCTCTCCACACTTATGATAGTAAATGAAGAATAATATATAAATAAAGATTTAAAAACTGCCATAGAGGTAGTTTTTAAATCTCAGACCCCCTTGACAAACT
>CAZRUM010000028.1:5289-13531 GCA_964603435.1 uncultured Gammaproteobacteria bacterium
AGCGGCTCGTCTCTTTTGCGTCATATATGTGACTTTCAAGAACTTCGGGTCACATAACAATATATATATATGACGAATAAAGACAATTTAGGTCGTTTTAGCGACCTTGGGATAGGAAAAAACTTCCTAGACATCATCACAAAGCAGGGATTTGAAATCCCTACTCCTATCCAACACCAAATAATTCCTGGTGGGATAGAAGGAAAAGACGTAGTGGGTATTGCTCAGACTGGTACTGGCAAAACTCTAGCTTTTGGTATTCCCATGCTACAAAATCTAGCTCTAAACAAGAAACAAGGACTAATCCTGGTGCCTACACGTGAGCTAGCTCAGCAGGTATCAGAAGCCCTAATGCAGATTGGTAAACCACTTGGCTTTAGATGTGTTGTGGTAATCGGTGGTGTAAACCAACGTCCACAAGTGACAGCTCTTAGAAACAATCCGCATATTGTGATTGCTACTCCGGGTCGTCTAGCTGATCTAATGAAACAAGGTCATTACAATCTTAAAAAAGTTGGTATTATTACTCTAGACGAAGCTGATCGCATGCTAGATGTTGGTTTCTTGCCAGAAATAAAACGCATATTAAATTCTGCTCCAAAAGAAAGACAGATCATGCTTTTTTCTGCCACCATGCCAAACTCTATTTCCAAACTAGCAACTGAGTTCATGAAAATGCCATTGCGCATTGAAATCGCTCCACAAGGTACTTCTGTAGAAAATATAGAACAAGGCATTTTTGTGGTAAGAAAAAATGAAAAAATGCGTCTTCTGGATTCTCTTTTGCAAGAGCATGGCAATGACAAGACTCTAATCTTTTCTCGTACCAAACATGGTGCAAAACGTATTGCTAGAGATATTCGCGATATGGGACATACCGCTACAGAGATTCATGGTAATAGATCCCAAAGACAACGTGAAGATGCTCTAGGCGGATTTAGAAAAGGAAAATATCGTATCATGGTAGCCACCGACATCGCTGCTCGTGGTATTGATGTGGTAGATATCAATCTAGTTATAAACTTTGACCTACCAGAAGGCTCTGAAGACTACGTACATCGTATTGGTCGTACAGGTCGTGCTGGCAAATCTGGTACAGCCATTTCTTTTGTAACACCACCAGAAAGAGCTGACGTCAAAAAAATTGAAAGACTTATTCGCAAATCACTACCAAAACTCGCAATGCCAGAGCTACCGGCTGAAAGACCTAAGTCTGCTTACGTTGCACCTCGAACTCAAGGACGTGGTCATTCTCTCAATACAAGGTATAAGGCTGGGGGCGGAAGTTATTCCCCTAGACAAGGACAAAGGAATGAACGCTCAAAGAGAACTGGTGGCTACAGCAGAGGACGCACTACCGACAGAAGCACAGAGAGTGAAGGCTCTAGCTATAGAGGCTCACAAAGCAAACCTGCTTACAAAAGCTCATTTACAAAATATGATGAGCGACCTGCCCGCCGTTCTGCTTCTAGCAGAGACAGTGGTGGACAGACAGATAGAGATAGTGAAGATAAACAAACTTCCAACCAAAGAATTCCAAAAAGAAACTTCTATACAAAAAGAGGAAAAGCACCTGCCAAACCTAGCTCCGGTGGTTATCGTAGTAGAGGTAGGAGTAGATAAACTCGATGTTCGTACGAAAGTTTTAATTAAAACTAAACACAAACATTATGAGTACAAGTCTTCCTATTATAAACAAAGTTATCGCTGACATGGGTGGTACAATTGAAGAATTCGTACCCGAGCGTGGTTGTTATTATATAAAGCTAAATGGCAAACGTATTTTACTGGAACGTGATATCTCTATCACTCGTCAGTCTTTTATTAGTTCTCAGTTTACTCGTTGCAAAGAAATGACAAACAAACTTCTGATTGCAAATAATCTACCTGCCCTGTCTACTGAATGTTTTTATAATAAAACCTACGACAGAAAAGAAGCTATAAAAAAATTACAGAAAATAACTTACCCTATTATTTTAAAAAGTGCTGTTGGTTCCAACAGTCTGGGAATATTTCCTTATATAGAAACTCCTGAAGAAGCTACCAAGGTATTACAAAAAAATCTTCCTCGCTATCGCAGTATGATTGCCCAGAAAATGGTTTTTGGAAAAGAATACCGCGTGCTAGTTTTGGGTAGTAAGATTATTGGTGCTCTGGAGATGATACGCCCCCATGTTATTGGTGATGGCAAGACTATGGTAAGAAAACTAATTAGAGAAAAACAAAAGACTACTAGAAAACGCACCCCTTTTGACAAAAAATTGAAACACATTTTAAAAGATCAAAAAGTAACTCTGGATACTGTTTTAGCAAAAAATAAACTGGTCTATATAAAAAGAAATGCTTCTCTGGCTGAAGGCGGAGAAACCAAAGATGTGACTACTATGGTTCACAAAGATGTAAAAGATATCTGTGTGTCTGCTTCAAAAACTGTAGGAAAATATCTAGCTGGGATTGATATTATCTGTTCTGGGATAGAAAAAAAACCTAGCAAAAGAAACTTTCATATATTAGAAATCAATGGCAGACCAGATATGTATATTCATTACGAGCCTACTCATGGCAAGATTAGAAATGTACTAAAGGATGTTATAAAATATCTAGACAAACAATCCTCTCCCCTTTCTTCTAGAGTTAAGTAAGAAAATAATAAAAACCGGCTGTTTAGTCGGTTTTTTTATTAGTTAAGAAAATGGGCTAGCGCCCCTTTTAAACCCCCTATGAATAAAACATGGTTGACTACAGAAAAATACTAGAATATACTAGAAATAAAGTAATATACTAATATAAAAAATATGATTGAACCACAAAGAAGAACAATTGAAGATATTTTAACTGGTAGTAGATCTAAATTTTCCGTCCCACAGTATCAAAGAAATTTTGACTGGGGAGAAAATGAATTACAGGAATTAATGGATGATTTGAAAGATATAAAAGAATCAGAAAACAAGTCTCTTTTTCTAGGTAATTTTATATTTGATGTCTCCGAAAAAAATAATTACAAAATAGTTGATGGTCAACAAAGGTTAACTACCATATCAATAATATTAATAGCGCTAAGAGAGCATGCAAAGAAAATAAATGAAAAAGGAATCACATCTGACCTCCAAGGGTTTATTTCTATTAATTCTGCCCTAAGAAAAAAGAAAGAAAATAAAATATCTGTCTCAAATAACATTAAAGATATATTTGAATACATTTCCAACATTGAATGGGACGGAAAATTTCCACAAAAAATTGGTGATAAATCTGTAAAGAGGCAGGTTAATAAAATAAAACCCATATTTAATTATATTTTAGAAAATTTTTCTGAATATAATAAAGAAGATTTACAAACTTTTACGGAAGCTCTCTTAGACGCTTACGTAATCGTAGTTTCAGTAGAAACGGATGAGGATGTATTTTCAATCTTTGAAAGAACAAATGCTCGAGGATTGGATTTAAATATAGGGGATTTATTAAAAAATTACATATTTGCACATGGGATAGAGGAATTTGAAGAAAGATGGAATGAAATAATTTTTAATGCGGAAAACTCTTTACAAAGGATGTTAAAATATTTCTGGATATCAAGAAAAGGATATATACAACAGTCTAACCTCTACAAAGCTTTAAAAAAATATGCTACTGAAATTGGTATTGAAAAATTTGTAAATGAACTTTATTCCTTTTCTAGATACTATAAGATGGTTCAATCATTAGACGCCGATGATGTGAAAGATTGGCTTAATGAAATTGGTTTAGAGAAATTGGCAAACAATGAAGACTACAGCACCAGGATAAACCGAGTTTTTCAAGCTTTAAAATTATTTAGAGTTACACAAGCATACCCACTGATCTACTCTATCCTAAAATTTTATAAAGAGGATGGTTGTGATAGTTATAAAAATTTATTTAAAGTACTTGAATCTATCGAAAATTATCATTTCGTAAACAATGTTGTTTCAGGAAGAATTGGCAATGAAGTAGAAAAGTTTTATGCCGAAAAATCAAAAATCTTTTTTAATTATGAAAAAGATTTTACAAAAATAATGATTGATTTTGTGAAAACTTTAAAGAAAAAGAAAGTTCCACAAGATGATTTTATTTCAAATTTTATAGAATCTATTACTTACAATCAAAAAAATTTATCTCTAATAAATTATATCTTTGATAGAATAAATAATTTTGGAACTAAAGGGTCACAAAGGGTAGATATATATTCACCAGAAAAAAATTTAAAAACCAGAAATTACAATATTGAACACATACTTCCTCAAAGTAAAAAGAAAGAGTTTGAAAAAGATGATGAGCTGGATATGTTTGATAGAATAGGAAATTTATTAGTAATATCAAGACATTCCAATTCAGAATTCATAGATAAAGATCCAATTGAAAAAATAAAGATGATTAATTCCGATCCAAAGCATTATAGTAATTTAAGGTATCTAACAGATTTTTTAGATCATTACAAAGATGATTTTGAGAATTGGGATTTTGAAAAAATTGAAAAAAGATCAAAAGAAATAGCACGCCAGGGATACAAGAATATTTGGAATTTTTAATCCTGCCCCTCACAGCAGGGTTCAAAAAGGATGCAATCCCTTTTTCTGATTATTATTAAAACAAAAAACCCCACTTCACAGCGGGGTTTTATTATTTTTCTACTAAAACTTTATTGGTACTTCTAGGGCGTCATCATTTTCAGGCAAACCAGAGGGATTATCTTTTTGTAAGATCAAAGCTCCTCTATCATACAGCTCATCTGTATCAAATTCCAGTTTGGCTGTAAAGGCGACAAAATCTTCTGCCATCCATTCACCCTCGGCAGTCGCATAGCCCTCGGCGATTATTAGTCCATCCCAATTGGTCAAAACAACTGGAAAGTCACCTTCAAAAAACCAAGTACCACGGGCTTGTCCAGAAATCTCCAAAGGCGAAGTGATTTGTTGATTGGGACGTGGACTGTCTATGCTGATTTGATCTGATTTTTCTAGTTCATTGCCAATATTTTCTGTGAAAGTTTCCTCTCCGTGCCTGCATTGACGTGGATAGCTTTCCATTGCAGGATTGCCAGCTTCTATACACTCAGCAAAGCTATTGATTTGGATATCAGGTGTATTTTTTTGAGACAGTGTCAGAAAGCCCAGGGACAATATGACCAAGACAAAGACTATAGCCAAGCTAGTTGATTTTTTCATATTTTTGGATTAATAATTAACTAGTTTTATTATACAATATTTGCGAATAAAAAAACATCTGATTTTATCAGGTGTTTTTTTTCGAGTTTCGTCTTAACTAAGACTCATCAGTGTTGTTTTGTAACAACAGACTCGAACCTTCTCCGTAGATGCCGACTGTCGCGCTCAGGTGAGCTTGGCAGTACAAAGGCATCTACGGAGTAGACGAGGCTAAGGGCGACCAGAAAGAGGTCGCGCGTGGGCTACTCGGGGTCGGCGGCGGTCTCCTTGACCCTGTTCAACAGAACGGGGATCAGGAGCTTGATGCTGTTGGGTTGCCAACCCTGCTTGCCGTCATTCCCGACCTTGAACCAGGCGATCTCGAGGATCTTTCCATTCGGCAACTCGAAGTAAAGGGGAGGGAAGAACCCACCCGGATTCTTGAACCGGTAGGTCTTGCCTGCCCAATCGAACTGAATGAATTCCTGCGACATCTTTGCCTCTCTTCCTCGTCTAGCAACGAAACCTCAGCGTACATCACACGACGCACACCTCGAAATTGTCGACGTTATAAGATACCATATATTTTCCCTTTTGTCAAGTGTATTAGGTATAAAAAAACACCCTTTCTCAAGAGTATTCTTAAATCCCTGCCTGCCGGTAGGCAGGCTACACTCCAAGTCCTACTTCAGGATCTCCACCACCAAACACTCCGCCACACTCCCGCCAATCTCAATCGTGACTGTCTCCCCTACCTTATGCCCGAGCAGGGCCGAACCGATTGGTGAGTTGTGCGAGATGATGCCTTTGGTGGGATCAGCTTCTTGCGAACCCAGTATTTGATATTGTTTTTGTTTGCCTGCCGTATCTACCATCACTGTGTGACCCACTTCCACTCTTTTATTTTGCTGTGGCTTTATAATCTCGGCATGATTTATTTTATAATCAATTTTTAAGATGGCGCTATTAATTCCTCGCAAGCGTCTTTTGGCGAGCTGATATTCTACATTTTCGGAAAAATCTCCCAGCTCTGCCAGACGAGCAACTTCACGTGAGGCTTCTGGCCTACGTTTTTTAAGTTTGGCATATTCTGCCTTCAGTTCATCAAATTTTTCCTGTGTAATTTGATGATCGGTATTTTCCTGGGTATATTTTCCTGGTTTTCTGGTTGGTAGTTGCATAAGGTGGTAAGTTTAGCATGGATCTGCGCTAATATCAATGAATACTTTTCTTTTAAACTCATAGTGTTATAATATATCTCACAAAGCTTATTTAAACTCAGCTTATGAACAACTACAATTTGGCCGTAAAAAATACTTATAATAATCTAAAAAACACTTTACCTATTTTATTGGCTATTATTTTATTAATTTCTTTTATAATAAGTGCCATACCAGCTAGTTTTTATGGTAAATTTTTTACTGGTAACAGTATAATTGATTCTTTTTTGGGTGCAATAATTGGTAGTATAGCAGCTGGAAATCCTGTAAATAGCTATGTAATAGGTATTGAACTTTTGAAACAAAATGTAGGTCTGGTGGCAGTAGTAGCCTTTATGATTAGTTGGGTTACTGTTGGTGTCATTCAGTTTCCTGCTGAAGCTTTACTTTTAGGCAAAAGATTTGCCCTGGTACGAAATATATTTAGTTTTATCTCAGCTATAATTATATCAATTTTGACAGTTTTAATTTTACAATTTCTATGATTAGAAAACTGATAGTTAAAATTGGTATGAACTGGGTACTTCTTATTTTGGTTTTGTCTATATATTTAATAACTTTATTTTTCAATAACGCTTTGTTTATTGAAAGTCTTCTACGTGCCAAAGACATATTGATAGAAGTAATCCCAATATTAGTTATAATTTTTATATTAACTTTTCTATCCAATCTTTGGTTTGGTGGTGGAAAGGCTGATAAATTATTGACTGGTAAAACAGGTTTTGTAAAATATTTTATGGCAGTATTCTTAGGAATTTTATCAACTGGACCAATCTATATGTGGTACCCTCTACTTAGTGAATTGAGAGACAAAGGATTAAAAGATTCTTTGATAGTAATATTTTTATACAACAGAGCTGTTAAATTACCTCTAATACCCATGATTATATATTATTTTGGGTTACCTTTTTTATTAGTCACAACCCTTCTTATGATTACCTTTTCTCTAATCAATGGTTACTTTGTAGCTAAATTTATTAAACAATAAAATATGAAAATTGCAATCGCGTCTTTGGGTAAAAACATTGACTCAGAAGTTAGCCCCCAGGCAGGTAGAGCTCCTTTTTATTTAATTTTTGAAGATGGTAAATTAATTGAAACCTGGAAGAATGTATTTGCTACTGGAGGCGGTGGAGTTGGTCCTGCTGTCGCCAAGGTTATGTCTGATAAAAAAGTTGTTAAAATTATTAGTGCAAAGCTTGGTGAAAAAATGATAACAGCTTTAGAAGAAAAAGGAATTGAATTTGAAGAGAAAACTGGAATTATAAAAGATATTTTGTAAATAAAATTATTTGAAACAAAAAACAGGTTTAAAAAACCTGTTTTTTGTTATTTTTTATTCTTTCTTCTCAGTTGCCAGCTGTCCGCAAGCAGCATCTATATCTGTACCAAAAGTATGGCGCTGAGTGACTTTCACACCAGCACGAAGTAATATATTTTTGAATTTTCTAATAGCGGCACTTGTAGAAGGTTTATATTTTCCAGTTGGATTATAACGAATTAGATTTACCATGTAGAGTGGATTTTTCATAAGTTCAACTAATTCTTTGGCGTGATATTCTGTATCATTTACCCCACCTATCATCAGATATTCAAACATGACTTGTCTGGATCTAATTTCTACATATTTTTCTACTGCCTCCATTAGTTTTTTTAATGGAAACTGGTTGTTCACTGGCATCAGCTCACTACGAAGTTTATTGTTGGTAGCGTGTAAAGAAATCGCCAGATTGATTTGCATTTTTTCTTTGGTGAATTTTTCTATGGTAGGAATTATTCCACTAGTGGAAATAGAAATATGACGTGCTCCAATATTAAAGATATCTTTGTCATTTATCATTTTAATACTTTCCATCACATTAT
>CAZRUM010000029.1:0-13286 GCA_964603435.1 uncultured Gammaproteobacteria bacterium
AATATTATTTGCGAAAATTTGTCTGATTTGTATAATTTGAGTTCTATCTAATTTAAAATTATGTTATCAAAAAAAATAGTTAAACACATAAACAAACTAGGTCAGAAAAAAGTTCGCCATGAAGAAAAGGAATTTATTATTGAGGGTGTAAAAGGTGTAGATGAAGCCTTACAATCAAACGCTCAAATTCTTTTGCTCGTGGTAGAAGGAAACAGGCGTGATGATGAATATTTCGCAGAACTTATAAAACTAGCTGAGAGTAAGGATGTACCGGTAGAATTTTGTGGTAGGGGAGACGTCGGTAGTATAAAAACAACTGATACTTTTCCAGGAGTTTTGGCAATTGTGGAACAGAAAGAAATTAGTTTGGAAGAAATGCAGGGAAATATTATTTGTCTGGATGGTGTAAAAGACCCAGGAAATCTAGGAACCATTATTCGTACAGCAGACTGGTTTGGAATTAAATCGATTATCTTATCAGAAGATTGTGTGGATCCATATAATCCAAAAGTTGTGCGCAGTACTATGGGTTCAATTTTCCATGTAAATATTTTTGAGAGTGAAAGAACTGTAGAAGATTTGGGTCAGTTGCAGGAGATGGGTTATAAATTGAATGGACTTGTAATGGATGGGGAAGATTTGAGTAAGATGAAATCAGGTGGAGAAAAACAAGTTTATATCCTGGGAAGTGAATCTCATGGTGTGAGAGATGAAGTTGAAAAAATATTAGATAAAAAGTATACTATTTCTGGCTCCGGCGACGCAGAATCTTTAAATGTTGCGGTTGCAGCTGGTATTCTAATTAGTCGTTTGTCATCCTGAGGAACCTCAACGTAGTTAGGGGTGATGTAAGGATCCCTTTTTAATGCATTATTATTTGCATCAAATATAATTTACTTTAAATATTCGTTCGTGGCTTGGAAAGGGATTCCTCTCTTCGCTCGGAATGACAGTGAAAATTATGATAAAAACTAGATTTGCACCAAGTCCAACAGGATTTTTACACGTAGGAGGATTGCGAACAGCTTTGTTTGCTTATTTATATGCTCATCATCATGGTGGTAAGTTTGTTTTGCGTATAGAAGATACTGACCGCGAAAGATTTATTGAAGGTGGAGTAGAAAATATTTTAAATTCTCTACATTGGGCTGGAATAAAACCAGATGAAGGTGTTGATTTGGAAAGCTCTGACGGAAGTATAATCCAAATTGGTGAAGCAGGACCATATATTCAGTCAGAGCGTTTGGAAATTTATAAGGAATATATTGATAAGCTAGTAGAACAGGGTGATGCTTATTACTGTTTTTGTACAAAGGAAAGATTGAGTGAATTGCGTGAGATGCAAGAAGCAAATAAACAAACCACAGGTTATGACGGTCATTGTTGTGGTCTGAATAAAGAAGAGTCTAAAAAACGAATTGACGCAGGTGAGAGCTATGTCGTACGTATGAAAATGCCAGACGAGGGTGTGACTGTGGTGGACGATATGGTGCGTGGTAAGGTTGAATTTAAAAATGAACTCGTTGATGATCAGGTTATTCTAAAAGGTGATGGTTTCCCTACTTATCACCTCGCAGTTGTAGTGGACGATCACCTTATGGGGATTACCCATGTGATTCGTGGAGAAGAATGGCTTCCGTCTACTCCAAAGCATATACAACTTTATAAAATGTTTGGTTGGGAGGAGCCAAAGTTTGCTCACCTGTCTCTACTTGTGAATGAACAAAAACAAAAACTTTCCAAGCGTCACGGAGACGTAGCTGTTCATGATTATATTGATAAAGGTTATTTGCCAGAAGCGATGAATAATTTTTCTGTATTGCTTGGTTGGAATCCGGGAGATGATAGGGAGATTTTTGACATGGAAGAGTTGGTAAAAGAATTTGATTTTGATAAAGTTGGCAAAGCGGCTGCGGTTTTTAATATAGAAAAGTTGAACTGGTTTAATAAGCATTATATAATGAATTTGAGTCCGGAAGAATTGGCAAAAAGATGTGAAAAATTTTATGTAAATGCTGGAGTAGATATAGAGAATCAGGATTTGGCAGAGGTTGTAAAATTGGAGCAGGGGAGAGCCAATACTTTGCTTGATATTGTACAAAATACTGGTTTCGTCTTTGCTGATAAGCTGGAGTATGATGCTGAGCTCTTGGTTTGGAAAAAATCTACTCGCGAAGATGCAAAAGAAAAACTAAAAATGCTCTCAGAATTTTTGAGTACAATAAGTAGTCAAGAATGGAATCTAGAAAACCTAGAAACCAAAGTAGGGGAGTGGGTCAAGGAAAAAGGCTTTGGTATGGGAGATGTGCTCTGGCCAATGCGTGTGTCTCTATCTGGACAGAAAAACTCTCCAGGTCCTTATGAAATTGCCAATGTGCTTGGTAAGGAAAAGACTTTAAAACGAATAGGGGAGAGTATTCAGAAAATTTAATAAAACGCCAATTACCAAAATAACCATAATTTACCACAATACTAATTTAGGCTCATTTAGGAAATTGTGGATATTGGCGTTCTATATTCTTTGAAAAAATGATATAATACTTTCATGAAGAAATTACTGCCTGCCCGCAATGCACTTCGTTTTATAGCGAAGGCAGGCGGGCCTGTCATCTTATTTGCACTGCTAGTTGGAATATTGTTTCAGCCGGCTTTTGTATTTGCAGAAAACGTAGGTGGTAATAGCGAAGAGATTAATATTTTAAATGATAAAATATCTGCAAACAAAGATAAGATTCAACAATTGGAGAGTAGTATCGCGGATACTAAGTCTAGAATAAAACAAAAACGTCTAGAATCAGTTTCTTTGAAAAATCAAATGGCAATTATTGATAATAGAATGTTACAGGTGGGTTTAGATATAGAGCAAACAGAGCAAAAGCTTGATGTTCTTAGTTTGGAAATTGAAGTTTTGGAATTATCTATAGAAGACAAAGAAAAGTCTATGAACAAACAGAAGAGAATGCTTTCAGAGCTTATTAGAACCATTCATTATGGAGATGACAAGAGTTATTTGGAAATAGCTGTGGCTTATGATAGTTTTTCCGATTTTTATAATCAGATTCAGTATGTAGAAAGTATCGAAAGTGATCTTGGTGATAATGTGAGAGGGCTTCGTATTATAAGAGAGGAACTAGAAGAGAAAAAAACTGGCACAGAAGAACGCAAAAAAACTTATGAAGATTTGAGAGCTGAACTAGAAGAAAAGAAAACAGATTTGGATGAGCAAGGGAATTATAAAACAGATCTTTTGTATCAGTCTCAGTCATCAGAATTGAAATATCAAACTCTACTTGGTAGTCTAACTGCTCAGTATCAGCAAATAGAAAATGAGATATCTGCAATTGAAAAAGAGGTTCGTTCAAAACTTAATTCACAAGACAAGTTAGAGACAATAATAGGTGATCCTAGTAAACTTTCCTGGCCAACTGGTAGTCGTTATATTACGGCTTATTTTCACGATCCAGATTATCCTTATCGTCATGTCTTTGAACATAGTGGTGTCGATGTCCGTGCAGCTCAAGGGACACCTTTGAAAGCCGCTGCCTCAGGATATGTAGCTCGTGCTAAACACTGTTCAGTTGCATCTTGTTATAGTTATGTCATGCTTGTGCATTCTGGTGGTTTGGCTACAGTTTACGGGCATATGAGTAAGATTGTAGTGTCAGAAGACAATTTTATAACTCGTGGGAGTGTTATAGGGTATTCTGGTGGTACACCTGGTACTGTTGGTGCAGGTCCATTTGTGACAGGCCCACATCTTCACTTTGAAGTTCGTAAGAATGGTATTCCAACGAATCCACTTAATTACTTAGTGCGTGATTGGTAAACATTGATTTAAACTGATTTATACAGAAAATTAAATTTTATTTATTAATTAAAATAAAAACTATGGAAAATGAAGTTTTTAAAAATAGTGAAAACAAAACATCATTTATTATTTCAATCGTCGCCATCGTACTAGTTTTGATTATAAGTGTTGGTCTTTTTCTTTTCTTTAAATCTAGTTTAAATACTTTATCGAATGAAGTAAAAACTGAACTTAGTGAATTAAAAATAATTTTACAAGAGGATGAGAAGAAAGAAGATATTGAAATAGAAATTTCTAATATCAATGAAGATAGTTTTGTAGTGACAGATCAGGATTTAGAAGAGATAAAAACTGTTATTGATAAAGCTATTTACACGGATATGGGACCTATCGAAATTAAAGTTTCAGAAGTTTTGGGAAATTATTCTGTTGGTGTGATTGATAGTGCTCATGGTGGACATTATAGTTGGTACGCAGCTAAAGTGGATGGAGAATGGGAAAGCGTGTGGCTTGCAAGTGGTTTAACGAGGGATACTGTGAGCTGTCAGGTGTTACAGTATTATCCTGATTTTCCAATAAAGCTCGCCCCTGAGTGTTGGGACTATCAAGTTCAGAGAGTGGTTGATAGACCAGTTGAATATAAATAAATATCTAGTGTCGCACAATATTATGACAGGGGAGTAGGGTGTAGAAAAAGGGGATAGAGATTTTTGATTAAAAAAGAACTTTAATTAAAACAAAGTTCTTTTTATTTTTGATTGTATTATTAAATTTCTAATTACTAATTCATCTAATTACTAATAAAAATTAAAATTTAATTATTTTTTGATAAAAAGATAGCAAAACATATAAAAGATAGAGTAAAAGCTATAAAAGGTGCTAGTTGTACGCTTTTTTAGCTATACTTAGCGGTATAGTATGACCCGGGCTTTCAGAGGCCCTATTACATAGTGTCGCATAAGATATATTGTGCGACACCTATACTATCCTCACCTAGCCTACCCTACTATCTCAAAAACACTTCTCCCCCACTTATTTATTATAAAAAGTTTATTGCCAATAGACTTTTCCCGGGTAACGTAAATCAATATAATTTAAATTAGGGCGGGTTATTTTATTTTTTAATAAATATTGCAATTCTTCAAACTGGGTATCAATGTCTTTGTGCAGATTTACTCTCATTTCCCAGCCTTCATACGTTTTTATGACTGCGTCCCCTATTTCGTTGTTAATTTCAATATACTTGAAAGGAATATCAGTTTTTTTATTTATAATATTAAACCAAGAAATAATTCCAGATACAGTGTTATCAAATAAAACATTTGTATTTACGTCAGCTGATCTGTGTCTGGTGTCATAAACTATAGGATAGTCTCCCATTTCAGCGATTACATTTTTTATGGCCGGGGTATGGCTTCTACCTACTTCTTGTCTTTTTTCTACTACTTCACCAAGTTCATTTGTGCTGGTAGTTATTTTTATCTCTCCTTGCCATTCGTCCTCCCCTACTTGTCGTAAAATTTCCACCACATTTCCGTTGGTACCAATATAAGAGTATTTTTCTCCGTTATCATAAATAATAGTTGAGATTTTTTCTTCCACTGTTATGTTTATGGTGTCTGGAAATTGCTTTCTTACAATAATAGATTCCAAAGCGTACTTGTCTTTCAAAATATCGCGTATTTCGTCTAGGTTTACTATAAAGTAACTTTGACCTGGGAAAAGTAGTAAACGATTGTATTTTGTTACACCGAGGGCAGAGTCTTTGAATTCAGTTTCAGAAATTCTCTGCAGTCCTGCTACCTCTACTTTTTCTATATGAAAAAATGGATGGTATAGAGCCAATAATAACAAGCTAAGTATCGCTAGACTAAAAATAATCAACTCTATTCTTTTTTTCCAGTCTATACTTTCTGTTTCTTGCCAAAAAGGATTATTCTTTCTTGATTTTTTCCAAGCAAAGTCACGTTTGACTGTGTTTTGCGATGAGGCAAACATAAAACAAGAAGCTTTTTTAAACCCTCTCCCCCACTTCTTTTTATGTTTGTGAATGTTGAAGATGTTGCGACGCACAAATTATTTTTTTAAAAATTTTTCTAAATTTTCAATCATCATATCGTTAGAAATTTTTGAACTTACATCTGTTCTACCGGCTGTATATGAAGTAGTCATAATTTTCGGATGTCTGGAGAGTTTTTTATATAATACATCTTCATCATGTCTGTACCTGGTACTAGCTGCGTCTAATGCGACTCCATTTAAGATTCCGTTGTCTAAAGCCTCGATCAAAGACAATGGATTATATATATCTCGGGTTGTAACACTCACAAAATAAGATTCCTTTTTAAGTGAATTAAAGAATTTTTTATCAAGCAGACCTACTGTTTTTTTATTAGTACTTAAACAATTTACAATTATGTCCGCTTTTGAGACTTTTTTTACAAGATCATCACCTTTCTTGAAGAAAGATATCTTCATTTCAAAAGCTTTGCTTATTTTTCCCACTTGTTTACCAATATTTCCTTTACCTAAGATTACAATTCTTTTGTCTTTTAAGCCTAACGTGGATTTTTCATGAAGTGTTTCTGTACTGTGAATACTGTTTGGTAAATCTCTCAACATGTTTATGATCATACCGATTATCCATTCGGAAACAGCATGTTTGTTGCATCCAGGAGAATTTAGCAATGTTATCTCATTTTTTTTAATAATTTTTAAGTCACCCCAAGACACATCTACAAATGGTACTGATATTACCACATTTTTTAATTTTATATATGAGTCTTCCAAACCTGTTTTTCGACTGCAAATTATATTGGCACCTTGGGTGCGTTTCAACCATATCTTGTTTGTTTTTGGAAAAGATTCATAATATGTGACTTCCCCAAGCCTCCCTAACCTCTTCTTCTGGGCATCTGATAAATTTAAATTGTGTGTTACAGCTATTTTTTTCATATTATTTAAAACCACGTTTAATACTTCTAAAAGTTTCTATTACCCAGTTGAACCAGTACTTGTATGATACTGGCAGATCTTGGGCTGGAAGTAAATCTTTTTTGTAACCACCAAAACCTTTTTTGAAATGAGTGATACCATAAAAAGGATGGTGTTTATCAGCTTTGTCTGGGGCTATGCCCCAAAAATTGTAATACTTACATCCCCTACTTTTGGCTTCTTTTATACTTTCCCATTGCAGTAAATATGAAGTTGGAATTTTATTATTTTGCAATAAAGATGCCCCATGGCGATAACAAGCCATATTGCCATAATAATAAATAATAGAAGAAGTATCTAAACTACCGTCTGGTAAGTAAGCTTTGTAAATTAAAGCATTCTCAGTTTGAAAAGCTTCAAATTCTTTTTTTATATAGTCATCAGAAAAACGATGGAAGTTGTGTCTTTTTGCTGTAAAGTCATGTAGTTTATTAAAGTCATCTAAACTTTTTTTATCATTTGTTTTTTCTATCAAGACCCCTTCTTTTTTACAGCGACGAATAAGATTGCGATGATTTTTATTCATAGCTGTCATTAGTTTTTCTTCGTCTTGGTCTAGGTCAAGTAGCCATGTGGTTTCAGCTAAAACATGAATAGGTGCTTTTCTAAAACCTGATTTTTTAAAAAGTTTTCGTGTGTTCTTCTTTTCATCTATAAAAGGACTCACACGAATAAAGTTATAATTATTTTCTCTGGCAAAAGTTTTTAAGTATTTGGTAAGAGGTTTTAAGATTTTATTAAATTCTCCTACTGGGCCATATGGTAGATATAAAAAATTACCACGCCTAGCATGAGTAGATAAAACTAAAGACCCACCAATTAATTTGTTATTATCGTAAACTCCAAAGACCCAAGATTCTTCATTATAAGATTCAAAAAAATCACCGTACTTTGTAGATTGTGTCATGAGGGTATACTCCCCCGCCAGAACAAAATCTTCCCACTCTTTTTTATTTTTTATTTGTTTAACCTCCATAATTATTTATCAAATTGATGATTTTTTCTGCATTTTTTGTTGTTATGTTTTTGTTGGTTGGTAAGTTGACTGACATCTTGGCAAGTCTTTCTGCGTTGGGGCATGAGTTAGTTTTATAACCAGATTTACTTATATCTACATCACAAGGTGCAATGGCTGCGTTGTACCAATTGCCGAGCAATACGCCCTGTTTTTTGGCTTCTGTGTGGAGTTTGACAGAGTTGTCTACTAATACTGTATAGCGTATCCAGATAGAGCCGTCATCCCATTCCGGTTTAATAATCTTTTGGTTGTCAATTTTATCATGGTATAACTTTGCAATTTCTTGCCTGTGCTTATTAAACTTTTCTAAATTTGCAATTTGGTTTAATAAAATTTTGGCCAGAGCATTTGGCAGTAAGGTTGGATAAAATATAGGTTGTTTGCCATGCTTTTCTGGTGGATCAATAATGGCAGCAGTGATATGCAATTTTCGGGTCAAACCAAGTAACCACTTACCTACTCCGAGATGATAGATACTTTTGCCAAAAGAAAATAATATTATATGCAATAAATGTTGTTTGATTTTCAATAATCTTGAGTCTGGTAGTCGGGTTTGGGATTCTTTTAATTTATCAGCAACTGTTGGGTCATTTGTTATCAGTCCCCCGCCTCGGACGCAAGAAATCACTTTATCACTACCAAAACTAAACATACCAATATCTCCAAAAGTCCCTAATAATTTTCCATTGTATCTTGTTCCTAGTGCATGAGCACAATCTTCTATTATCTTGATATTATGTTGTTTGGCAAGCTCTAAAATAGATTCCAGATTGGCTGGTTTTCCAAAGGTGTGTTGGATTATAATCACTTTAGTTTTTTGAGTAATTTTTGTGTTCAAATTTTCTACACTCATATTAAAGTCCTGCTCTACATCCACATACACCGGTTTTGCTCCTGTCCAAGTGATAGCATTGCTGACTACCATGCAAGTATAGGCTTGCACTAGTACTTCATCCCCTTCTCCTACTCCGAGAGCTTTCAATCCATAATGTAAGGAGGTTCTACCACTGTCAAAAGTAAAACTAAATTTACTGGTAAAATATTCCTTTAACCAAGTTTCTACTTTATTTGTAGACTCTCCTTTTTTCCACTTCCATGGTGTAAACAAAAGACCACAAGCAATTTTAACATCTTGTTTTGTTATGTTTGGTCCAAAGCCGGTGAAGATAGTCTTGTTTTTCATAACACGGATAATATGAAGATTAAGGATTATACGGAATTTTTGATATTGTGGTTTTTTATAATCTGTATAAATTAGTCTGAATCAATGTTTTATATTTCTTTACTATTGTTTACAATTTCGTTCATCACAATAGAAGGCATTTTATTTTCTAATAAGATAACTGCGTTGGTATTTTTTAATTCTTTTATATAGTTCAATAATTTTTTTGATTCAAAAATAGTTTTTATGTCCAAGTGATATTTCAAGCCCACTGCTCCTTTTTTAAGTGGTTTTACAAAGTCTGGTCTGGTAATTACTAGTTCGTCAGTGGCATAAGCAATTTCTCCAGCCATAGTTTCATGGATTTCATCACTTTTCTCTCCTAATTCCAACATACCACGGGTGATGACAATGCGACGTTTTTCAGTTTTAAAATTATTTATGTAATCAAGCTTGGCTTTGAAACCATCAGGGTTTGAATTATAACTGTCGTCAATTATTTTACAGTCACCATATTGTAATATTTTTATGGTTTGAGGAAGATTCTTACTAGATTCAATAATTGTTTCTCTGTCTATTTTTAAATAGCTAGCAACTAGTACACAGGGCATAACATTCATGGCATTGTAAGAGCCGCGCATATTTGATTCTACTACTGCTTCTTGTTCATCTTTTAATTTTACAGTATAGATGGCACCATCTTTAGATTTTTGAATATCTTTAATAAAAATAGTTGGATTTAAATTTTCATCCATTCCAAAAGTTTCTGCTCGGCACGATAATTCGTCTAAAAATTCTGTACAATATTTATTGTCCATGTTGGTAATAGCAAGTCCTTCTTTTGGTAAAGATCTAAGTAATTCGTATTTAGTTTTTTGAGTTTTTCTGATGTCACCAAATAAAGAGATATGCTGTTCATTGATAGCCGTTAGAATACCAATGCTGGGGCGTACCATGTCGCAGATTAATTTAATATCACCTTCAGTGTAAGCTCCCATTTCTACTATAAAAATTTCTTTGTCAGAAAAATTTGTTCTAAGGATAAAATTGGCGACTCCTATTTCTGTGTTTATATTTCTCGGGGTGGCTACCACTTTAAATTTTTGTGAGAGCATGCGGTCAAGAAATTTTTTGACTGTAGTTTTTCCATAGCTTCCTGTAATACCAATGACCCTTAAATTTTTATAAGTTTTTAATTTTCTACTAGCTTTCTTGATAATAATTTTCTTTAATACGTTTGTAAAAATATTAAAGACATAAACTACCCCTGCAATTAAGAAAAATCTGGCTACGAGCAGTATTATCAAAGCAACCCAATCATGTTTTAAAATAAACATTCCACCCTCTAAAAGCATTACAGAAATAATAATTAGGATAGCTTTTTTTGTGAATTTTGGTCGACGAAAAGTTTTAGACTTTCTTCTGTAAATAAGATAAAAAATGTCTCCCAATAAAAAAGCAATAATAAAATATTTAATTATAACAACCTCATTTAGTGGCCAAAAGAAAAACAGAATAGCCAAAACAGAACGCCAAAGAACATTGTATTTGTGACGAATTAGTCTTCCTTGTTCTGTACCCATCAAGTCTTTAAATCTATCTAGGCGGTATTCTTTCAGTTGCCAGATATAAGCAAAATCAATATAGTCAGATAGTGCGCTGATTATCCAGAGGAATAAAATTGTGAGATTAATTATTGAGAGCATATTTTTTTACGATTTCAAATAAATTTTTTGGTTGCTGTATATGAAGTCCGTGTTTACCATTTTTAATAATTTCTAATTTTGAATTTGGAATTAACCTGTTTAGCTTGTAAGCATTTTTGACTGGGACGTAAGTGTCTTTCGTCCCCCAGATGATGAGGGCTGGTATTTTTATTTTAATTATTTCAGTGCTTAAATCTTCGCGAATAATTTTTGTAAAAATATCTCTTTTTATTCCACTAGTGTCAGCATAGTCTGCAGATCGACTAACTCTTCTGTATAGTTTTTCTATATCACCATCAAACTTTTCTAGTATTGGTAAACGAAAGATCCACTTACCTACCTTGCTTATAACGCCAAAAATAGCCCTTCTAATACGTTTTTTTGGTCTAAATACAGCAGGGCCCGAAAGTATCAGTTTATCGCAGATTTGAGGGTTATTTGCTACTAAGTATGAGGCGACTTGCCCGCCGAAACTGTGGCCTAATATAACTAAATCCTGAGGCGAAGCTGAAGGATCCCGTTGTTTTTGGGCTTGAGTGTTGGATTCATCGCCATCGGGATCTTTCGACTCATTCTTTTCAGGATTTCGCTCAAGATTGTGTTTGATAAATTCAGCATACTCCTCTACTCCCCAAACTTCCTTAGGACAAGGTTCATCGCCAAAACAAGGTAGTTCAATTATTTCAACTTCAAAATTACTGCTAGCGAGTTTAGCAAATTTATTCCACGTTTCTTTGTTTCCTCCCCAACCTGGGAGGATGATTAATTTATTTTTCATAACACGGATTTAAACGGAGTGAAAAGGATTACACGGAGTTTTGTTCTTAAAAATTATTTACTAAATTACAATTTTTAATAAACCATTTTGATTTTCGATTGTGTAATATTATCTAAATTATAAATTATAAATGTAGTTTTGTGTTCAGAATTTTCTATGTCTTCATGAGTAATTACAATTGATATCTCATGTTCTGGAAGGTCAGTTGATATATCAGCTAGAAAGCTACCTAAACTTATTTTATCTTTTTCATTTCTTAATATTGTTATTGGTTTACCAGTATGAGATTTAGATATATAATTTGGATCAATTGAAAGCCTGTAAGTATTGTCTTTTGTTTTTATTTCTTCAATATTAATATTTTTAGTAAAATTTTCTGTAAGATTTTCTATATAAAGAATTCTACCAGGGTTAATAAAAACATTTAAAATTGGTTTTATTGAGAGTTCTATCTGTTTTTTTTGTAGATTCTTAAGTTCATGAGTCTCTTTTGTATATAGAATAATCACAAAAAAAGTTAAAATTAATACAAATATACTTAAAAACCCTGCTATTGCTTCGTAGGTCATATACCTGTAACCCCCCAGTAAAAAACCTATTATCAAGGTGCCTAAAAAAAAGGCTGAATATTTTAAATAGTTTAGTGTATTCTTCATAATTCTTACTTCGTAATTCTTAAAACTTTCTTCCCTACAAACTTTTGTAAAACTTTTGGTACTTCTACACTACCGTCCTCGCGTTGAAATTGTTCTAGAATAGCAGGAATAAGACGACTAGTTGCAAGACCGGAACCATTTAAAGTGTGAGCAAATTCAGTTTTACCTTCATCATTTTTAAATCTTACATTACCACGACGAGCTTGATAATCAAGTGCATTTGAAACACTACTGACTTCTTTATAAATGCCCATGCTAGGAATCCAAACTTCTATATCTACTGTTTTTGCCATGGCAGCTGACGCATCTCTGGCAGCCAGAAGTGATGTTTGGTAGTGAAGACCCAAACCTTGCATAAGACTCTCTGCAATGCCGAGCATTTCATCAAAACCATTCCATGAATCTTCTGGTTTGGTAAATTGGAACATTTCAATTTTGTTAAACTGATGTCCACGAATCATTCCTCGTTCTTCTTTTCTGTAGCTTCCGGCTTCACGACGGAAACAAGTGGAATAAGCATAATATTTTTTTGGTAATTCTTCTGTAGGTAAGATTTCATCACGATGATAATTTCCCAGCATCATTTCTGAAGTTGCATTTAGACAGGTACCATCTTGTGTCCAGTAGAGATCATCTTTGAACTTTGGTAAGTGTCCTGAGACAAAAGCAGATTGTTCGTTTAGTAAAAATGGTGGAATAAGGAAAGTGTAGTTATTGTCACGATGGAATTCTATAAAATAATTTAATAGTGCCCACTCCAGCAAGGCTCCGTCGCCAGTATAGGCCCAAAAACCTGCTCCCGACATTTTGGTAGCGCGTTCATAATCAATTAGGCCTAAGCTAGTAGCCAGTTCAACATGATCTTTATTTTCAAATTTAAATTTTGGTTTCTTACCAACAGTATTTAGAACTTGGTTATTTTCTTTTCCCCCGGCTGGTACATCATCTGCTAAAATATTCGGAAGTCCTCCTAATTTTTCATTCAGCTCAGCTTCTACTTTATTTATTTCTTCATCCAGTGCTTTTATTTCCTCACCAAGAGCTTTCATCTTGGTAATTTCTTCTGGACTTGGTTTGCTTTTACTACCTTTGTTCCGGGTAGTTTTCATTTCATCTACTTTTGTAATAAGCTCACGACGTTTGTCGTCAAGTTTTAAAATAGAA
>CAZRUM010000030.1:0-12711 GCA_964603435.1 uncultured Gammaproteobacteria bacterium
ATAGCTCAGTTGGTTAGAGCGCTACATTGACATTGTAGAGGTCAGAAGTTCGAATCTTCTTGGGTTCACTATATCGAGATAGAGATTTTATATTTAATATATTGAACTTTGTTTTTTAGGTAGGATAAAGAGGTTCTGGACCCAAAGCCCACCAGCCTAGGGCTGAAAATCCACTTGTGGTCACAGGACTTGAAAAAAAAATCAAATTAGTATATACTAATCCCACTTTTACGGGCAATTAGCTCAGCTGGTTAGAGCGCTACACTGATAATGTAGAGGTCCCAGGTTCAATTCCTGGATTGCCCACCAAAAAATTCCGATCTTGTCGGAATTTTTTTGACCCTCGATACTGGGACAGAATATCTATACCCCTATAATAAAATAGGTGGTTAACCGCAACTTTGGTCCACAGACCAAAACAATATAGGTATACCAGTGGTAATACAATGGATATGATATTAACTGCCCAGTTGTAAGGATCAACTATATTATCTCACGGTAAATTAGGGTTGTCAAATTCCTTGTCACTATCTACCAAAATTAATAAATAATGAAGGGGAAGGCAACATGTTTTCTTCCACCTCTCCCCCTACGGTGGATCCATGAAAACAAAACGCATTGCCATTGTCACATTTAAAAAGAACGAAAAAACTACTTCTCCAGACTGTTGTTATCTGGTGTCAAATTTTGGAGAGAAAACAGCATCCCCACTGCCACCCCCTCCGCTTTTGATGCGAGACGTAGAAACTCTTCTTGTTCCTTGCCTGCCGGCAGCCCTACGGCTACATGCAGCAAAGCGTCCGCCTCCCTTTGGTAAACAGTTACAAGGCTACCGAGAACCTTGCGTGCAAAGAAACACTTTGTTTTCTCAGGAAGATTCCTAGTATCTTTCCAGAGATTCTTGAACATAATATCCGACAACATGAAGTTGTATTCCTTTCAGCTCAAGTTTCGATCAATTATGGACACCTCTAGTTTTACAAATCTTACAAAACTAAAGTCTATCTACAATATGTAAAAATTATTATTTATCAAATAATAATACCATTATTTAAAAGAAATGTCAATAATATTGTAAATCAAACAAAAAAACGCCCAAATGGACGTTTTTATTCAATATAAATAGTTTACTTAGTTTCTTTCATCTTCCATGTAAACATGCAAGTACTCAGTCTTATCATAATCATAAATTTCGCCTTCTGCAAAAAATCTGTTCACTTCTGCCTGAGCATTTTCTATACTATCAGAACAATGAACTACATTGCACATACCCATAGCAAGATCGCCACGAATAGTACCACCGTCAGCTGCACCAGCATTAGTAACACCAGCAATCAAACGAACTGCTTCGACAGCACCTTTTCCCTCAGCACAAATTATAGCCACTGGATTTGATTTCATAAATGATTCCAAACCAGGATAGAATGGCTTTTCTACAAGATGAGAATAATGCTCACGCAATTTTTCTTCTTCTAAAATAGACATTTTCAACCCAACGATTTTTAGACCTTTTAGTTCAAGACGTCTAATGACTTCTCCCACTAAGCCACGTTGGACTCCATCTGGCTTTACAATAAGTAAAGTCTTTTCATATACACCGTCAAATTTCATATATTTTATATTTTAAAAATTAAATTTTGATGGCTACATTATAGCCTAAAAATTAGAGTTCGTCAAGACCTTTCAAAAAACTAGCTGTGCCAGAATCATCATTCCAAGCTGTATAGGTCACATCATCCTCTCCATCACTCGGATCATAAAAACTAGTCTCTCCTCCGATTGTATTTAGATCTATTAGATCTCGATCGATTTCTTCTATAAATAAAGATGGACCCTGTGTCATACTGCCAAAACCACCAAGCAATGGATAGGTCAGATACAAATATTTCTTGGCTCTGGTAGCCGCTACATAGAATAGACGCCTCTCCTCTTCCATTTCACTTGAACCTCTAATTTTGTCCATTGGAAATTGTCCAGCAGCCAGATTAATTACAAACACAGCTTCCCATTCTAGGCCCTTGGCTTGGTGAATGGTGGATAAAATAATTTTTTCGTCATCATTACATACTCGATCAATTTTCTGAGCAGTATAGGCTTCTTGCAAAGTAGCTTCTGCCAAAAAACTGGTTAAGTCTTCGGCTTTCTCTGCCGAAGCAGACAGCTGTTCCAAGTCTTGCAAACGCTCCCGATAATCTGGATATTCATTTTCCAAATATTCAGTATATTTTGACTGGATTACAGCCTGGATAATCTCAGCTGGTTTTCTCTCTACTTGCAAAACATCTTGCAAGACAGCTATAAAATGCCCCCAACCAATCTGCGCCCGAGCTGGTAAAAGTGACCCGAGACTTTCTATGTCTTTTAGATTTTCAATTGATTTTAGACCTAGCAAAATCTTATCTACCGCGGCAGGGCCTATTCCTACTTGCATATTCAAAATACGAGACCAAGCAATCGTGTCGTCTAGATTATTTACAATCCGCAAATAAGCCAACACATCTTTTACATGGGCTCTTTCAAAAAACCTAATACCACCACGAAAATCATAAAATATGTTATTCTTGACCAGTTCCATTTCCAAAGCTTGTGAATGATAAGCCGCTCTAAACAATACTGCGACTTTATTTAGCTCAACCCCCTCATCACGAAGCTCCAATATTCTACTCACAATAAATCTAGCTTCTTCACGATTATCAGCAAAAGGATGAACTTCTGGTTTAGTAAAATTATCAAGCTCTGCTTTTAATTTCTTTTTATACTGCTCCACGTTATTTGCAATCACACAATTTGCCACATCCAAAATGTCTGGAGTAGAACGATAGTTGGTCTCAAGCTTAAATATTTTCGCATTAGGATACGTCCTCTCTCCGCCCAAGGCGGATCCGCCTTGGGCGGAAAAAGCTAAAATATTCTGGATGTCAGCTGCCCTGAAAGAATAAATACTCTGAGCATCATCCCCCACCACCAACAAATTTTGATGCTTACTAGCCAACAAATCTATAATAGACGCCTGTACTTTATTTGTATCTTGATACTCGTCTACAAGAACGTATTTAAATTGCTCGGCAAATTTTTCTTTTACATTTGGGGACTTTAATAAAAGCAAATACCAATTCACAAGCAAATCATCAAAATCCATAGCATTGGAATCTAGTTTTCTTTTTCTATAGTCATCTGCAATGCGCTTTATAGTCTCGGCAATAGCCAAAAAATTTGGATATTTCAAATCCAGTACATCTTCTATAGTAGTCTCAGCATTACGAGCATAAGAAATAATAGACTGCATCACTTTTGCAGATGGAAAACGTCTTTCTTTTCTATCAATTCCCTCTTGCTTGATACACATCTTTAACATTTCCAAACTATCCTGCCCATCCAAAACGGTAAAAGTATTTTTGTAGCCTAATAGAGATGCATACTGCTTTAATATTCTATAGCCAATATGATGAAAAGTACCAGACCAAGGCAGACGTGTTTCACTGCCAGTAAGAGTCTGGACTCTATCCATCATTTCCTTGGCAGCTTTATTGGTAAATGTAACGAGCAAAATATTTTGTGGACTGACACCTTGCTCGAGCAGATATGCCACACGATAAGTAATAGTACGTGTCTTACCAGAGCCAGCTCCTGCCAAAACCAAACAAGGTCCGTCACCATTGGTGACGACCTTGAGCTGTTCTTTGTTCAATTCTTTTTTATAATCGATCATAACTACTCCTTTTTTTCTTTTGCACCAGTAAAACTAACCACATCTCCTAAATTTCTAATATCCTCACCAGATAAATGAGGTCTATCATTTTGTTTTGTTCTCCCAGCTTGACCTTTTAATCTTTCAGGAAGCCCAACTTTGGTCAGTGCTGACATACCAGCATCTTTCACTCTTTTTATTTTTATATTTTTTTGTTCAACCAAAAAAGCCTTACCGTCCTCAGTTAACATACCAGTTTTAAAATCTATCAAACCATTGGACAATGCATTATAAAGATCAGCATTATATTCATCATAACTGTAAACCAAACTCTTCAACTCTTCGGACCAATTTTCTATTAATTCTTCTGATATGTAGAATGGTCTTTCTTTACCATCGCCATAAACACACTTCCATTTATCCTGCTCACTTTCTGATAACTTTAAAAAGTCATCTTCTCTTAAAACAAAAATTCCATTTTTACTATTTTCATTTTCCACTTGTGAACCTCTTGATTCTACTGAATCCATAAATTTAATGTTAATTGGCACTTATTCTACCACAAGTACAACTTTTCTTCCATTCTCTACATCTCCATCATTCCAATCATGAATTGCATTCATGAGGTCAATGTAATCATACGCAAAATTTTCTCCTCGCTTTGTCCCTGGATCATTGGTAATGAATTTATCCTCTGTGTAACCTCGAATAACTAAAGCGTGATACTCTGGACCTTCTCCACTAAAATACGGATTGGGCAGATCTTTTCCATAAGCCAAAACTAAAACTGGTTTTCCATTACTAATATAATTTTTTATTTGTTCAATTGTTGGATTCTCAACTACACTAACATCCCTACCCAAATACCACTCTGCCAAAAGATCAACATCTTCTGCAATAATACTTGTCCCCCAATTTTTATCTTCTTCCCACTCCACCATTTTTAAAATCTCATCTCGAGAAAATAACGGACTAAGATTGTAATCTTTATAATAAGCATCGAGCATTAGTACTGCCGCCTCTTCACAAGCATCTTGCCAGGGCTGTTCCCAATTTAGTTCTGGTGCTTGAGAAGTAAATGGGACGTTTAAATTGATTTCTGTCTTAATAATTTTATCTTCAACATCTTTTTCTTCTACAATATCTATACTAGAAGATTGGAAGATTGGAAGATTATTTTCTACATCGTTCTCCTTATCTTGTGTATCATAATCTTCTAATCTTATAATCTTTAATTTCTCAACTTCACTTCTATCTAGCACCTCAACATCTGAAATACCACCAACATCTTCGACATCACCAAACCCATCTCGCCACACCCAAAAAATCCCAATTACAAAAATCCCAATCAAGGCAACGCATATTAAATTAAATATTTTATAATTCATACCTATCTATTTTACTGCCAATTGATTTTTTTAGCAAAATACGCTAAACTGAGACCATATGACATTTTTTGAAATCACTCACAAAGATAACAAGTCTGGTGCCAGAACCGGAATTATCCATACTGATCATGGTGATATTGAGACACCTATTTTTATGCCGGTCGGAACTCAAGCCACTGTAAAAAGTCTTGATAGCTCAGACATTGAAAATCTAGACGCCCAAATCATTCTTGCTAATACTTATCACCTTCATCTTCGTCCTGGAGAAAAATTGATTGATGAGTTTGGTGGAGTCCATAAATTCATGAATTGGGACAAGCCTATTCTTACCGACTCTGGTGGTTTTCAGGTTTTTTCTCTTGGCATTCAAAAAGAAAATAAAGGACAAGGTAGTCTAACGAAAATTGATGATGATGGTGTCACATTTAGATCTCATATAGACGGCTCCAAACACAGATTTACTCCAGAGACAGCTATAGAAGTACAACATAAGCTTGGAGCAGATATTATTATGGCTTTTGACGAATGCACACCTGATGATGCTGATGAGAAATATACTAGACAAGCCATGGATAGAACTCATGCCTGGGCCAAGAGATGTATAGATGAACACAAAAAAAATACAAAATATCATGGTTACAATCAATTTCTTTTTGGAATAATTCAAGGAGCCAATCACAAAGAACTACGGGAAGAGTCAGCAAAGGCAATTTCTGAAATGGATTTTGACGGTATTGCTATTGGTGGTGAATCTATTGGCTACAACATGAAAGCTACCAAAAAAATATTGGATTGGGTAAATCCCATAATTCCTGAAAACAAACCCCACTACACCATGGGTGTAGGGCACAATCCAAAAGACTTGTTTGAAGTGGTAGAGCGTGGAGTTGATATGTTTGACTGCGTCTCCCCTACTCGCACTGCTAGAAATGGTAGATTGTTTTGTAGTAAAAAAATAAACAAAAAACTTTATATTAATATTCTAAATAGTAAATTTAAAAAAGATAGTAGCCCGATAGATTCTGAATGTACTTGCTCTACTTGTCAAAATTATTCTCGTGCCTACATTCATCATCTTTTCAAAACTGAAGAACTACTTGCCTACAGACTTGCAACAATTCACAATCTTCATTTCTTAGTTAGTCTAATGACTAAAATGCGTGAGGCTATAAAAAAAGATGAATTTAAAAAATTAAAGAAAGAGTGGGTATAAAAAAATTACCTAATTTCTAATTCACCTAATAAAATTTCAAATACAACAAATTCCAAACTTCCCCACCACTTTAATTAGGTACTTGTATAAAATAAATTATTAATTGTGTCTTTTAATTTTTATTAGGTGAATTAGAGTAATTGGAAATTAGGTGAATTATAGACTAACCTTACAAATAGAATATATGAAAAACTTTAGACATCTTGACCTCATAACAACTATCTTTACTGTTGTTCTCATTCTCTCAAACATTGCCAGCACAAAAATAACCTCATTTGGTTGGTTATCTTTTGATGGAGGAATGTTGCTATTTCCTCTCGCCTACATCTTTGGAGATATCCTGACAGAGGTATATGGCTATGCACGAGCTCGTCGTGTTATTTGGATTGGCTTTGCTATGAATATTCTAATGGTTGCAACTTTCTGGATTGTAGGCAAACTCCCAGCTGATCCAATGTGGGGATTGCAAGAATCATTTGATAGTATATTGGGTGTTGTCTGGAGAATAGTGCTTGCTAGTCTAGTAGCTTATCTTGTTGGTGAGTTTACAAATAGTTATTTACTCGCAAAATTAAAAATAAAAACCAAAGGCAAAATGCTTTGGCTACGTACGATTGGATCTACTGTAGTTGGACAATTTTTGGATACTACTATATTTTTGTTAATTGCTTTTGCAGGGTTTCTACCGTGGAGCTTGATCGGAGTAATCTGGCTGACAAATTATATCTTCAAAATTTTAATTGAAATATTATTACTACCTATCACATACAAAGTTGTCGCCTGGCTGAAAAAACATGAACATGAAGATCACTACGACAAGCATACTGACTTCAATCCATTGAAATTAAAAAACTGAGTCTTAAACTCAGTTTTTTATTTTATTTTTAAGCGGCTATTTTTTCCTCACCCACATTTCCATTTATATCTTCTTCATCTTCTTTAAGAATAGATCCGTCAGGCTCTATATTAGGTTTATTACCATCTATTAAATCATCATTAATCTCAACCACAGAGGAACCATCTGGATTAATATCCAATCTATTACCCTCCTTTGAATTTTCACTAGTGTTGGCAATATTTGTACCGTCTGGATTCACATTTAGTTGTATTCCACCCTGTTCTTTTAAAATTTTCTTATCTAACTCTGCCAATTCTTCTGGTGTCATTTCTTTTGCATCTCCTGACTCACCTGTAGCCTCCCTTTTAAAACCACCATTTTGTACAACAAAATTAGTTTGTTCATCAGATAAATCATAGTCAGTTGAATCTGAATCAATTTTTGGTATTTCACTATTTTCTCTCATATTTTTATATTTAAATAATTATTATATTAATCTAGTTTAGACAAATTATGTATTTTTTGCAAGTCATCCTCAAAAAATTGTTTAAGATTATCAGACATATTATCTAATAATAATTTTACAAATTCTCTATAATTATCTAGTTCTTTTTTATTTTTTATATTTTTATAATAATTACAACTGTCATTTACATCAGCGATCTTCACAGCTAGAGCATCATCACCCAACTCATTACATCTTTTCATCATATCTCTCGCCCTATTCATTGTACCTTCTATAGAAGTATCTTTTGAATTTGCTTTTATTATTTCCAAAATTTTATCACCAAATTTTTCTTTTATTTCTTCTTCTGAAGATTCTGACCATTCCAAAGAATCATGTAACAATCCAGCAATAACAACATCATCTGAAAAACCTTTCTCATACAAATATAATCCCACTCTCTTTACGTGAGGTAGGGCTGGTTTATTTGGACTACTCATGTTTGAATTTTCCAAAAAATCCAAAGCCTTTTTAAATTTTTGTTCGAAATTATTTTCCATAACACTTTATAAACTTTTGACTTTCTACTTTTGACTAATGTATAAACATCGCATCTCCAAAACTAAAAAATCTATATTTTTCATCCACTGCTTTTTTATAACAATCCAACATAAACTCCCGACCGTCGCCAAAGCTGTGGTCGGCAAGTTTATCACCTACAAAAGCTGACACGAGCATCAGTAGAGTAGATTTTGGTAAATGAAAATTTGTTATCATCGCATCAATTACTTTGAACTCAAAACCTGGGCTAATAAAAATATCAATGTCGCCTGTAAAACTTTCAAACTTTTTATCGGCGTAGCTAGCAAGACTGGCGATTCCTTCCAGAGTTCTTACAGTAGTAGTGCCAACGGCCACCACTCGCCTACCCTCAGCCTTGGCTTTATTTATTTTGTCAGCATTTTCTTGATTTAGTTCTACCCACTCACTATGCATTTTATGTCCATCTAGATTTTCTGATTTCACCGGTAAAAATGTTCCCAAACCAACATGAAGTGTTACTTCGGCAAACTCAATACCTTTGTCTTTTATTTTTTTTATAATCTCTGGTGTGAAATGAAACCCGGCAGTTGGCGCTGCGACTGAACCCTCAGGTCCGGCGTAGACGGTCTGATAAGATGCAAAATCTTCTGGTTCTTCTTTTACATATGGTGGTACGGGAATATGCCCATACTTATTTGCCTTTTCTCTTACCAAATCTTCGTCATCTGGAAACTGTACTAAAACTTCTCCATCTGGTTCTTTTACCATTACCTCACAATAAAAATCATCAGCAAACACAACCCGCATCCCAAGTTTTAATCTTCTACCCGGCTTTGCCAAAACTTTCCAGACACCTTTGTTTTTCATTGGTCTAACCAGAAATATTTCTACGTCTTGTTGTTTTAATAATCTTTTATCTTCTACTCCATCACCGTCTATATCTTTTTCATTTCTCTCAAGTTTACCAAATAGTCTTGCTTTAAAAACTTTTGAATTATTCCAAACAAGCAAATCACCTGGTTGTAAATAATCTAGAATATCAAAAAAACTGCGATCTTCTGTTGCTTGTTTATTTTTGTGAACCACCATGAGGCGAGAACTATCTCGTGGCTCGACTGGTTTTTGGGCGATTAATTCTGTAGGTAGGTTGTAATCAAAATCTGATGTTTTCATATATTTATTTAAGAGACAAGAAACAAGATACAAATAATTTTAAAGATACAAATTATAAAATTTAATAACTTTTATTTTTACTCTTGGTTATAATTGAAGAAAGTATTTTCGTTAATTCAATACTTTCCTTTAAAATATCTTGCATTCTAGATTTCATTCTTGGATTGTGTTCCATGATTAATTCTATCCAAAAGCTTGTTTCTTTAGATTCTTTACGGGATATTTTAACTCTATGTTCAAAATCTTTTTTACCCAAAGCATCATTGGCTTCACGATAATTAGCCCCAACAGAACTGCTAGATCGAATTATCTGATTTGTATAATGTTTATTTATATCATCTGCAGATAAGGCCTTGACCATCTTCAAAATTCTTTTTGAAAATTCCAAAGTTCTATCCTCTAAATCATATTTTTTACCCTCCATATTTTTAATTTATTTTTTTGAATTTTTTATTTATTTGTCCCCGTAGAGGGATGCCCTGTGGGTATTTCTTGTATCTTGTTTCTTAATTCAGGTATTTTTGTCTATTCCAATTATGTTCGTCTAAATCTTTGGCATAGTATACTGTACCTTCTACATCTGTCAAAAAATACCAATCTTTATTACTATCTGGATAAATTGCTGCCTCGATTGATTCTAAACTTGGATTACAAATTGGTCCCAGTGGAAGTCCTGGATATTTGTAAGTATTCCAAGCAGAATTTGTATCTCTATCAGCTGAAGTGGTGTAAACATCACCAGATTTATTTACCGCATAGTGCACAGTGGAGTCCGCTTGCAGAGCCCAATTTATATCATAGCGACGCCAGAAGATGTCAGCTACCTTTTTTCTATCATTTTCACCTCTCACTTCTCGCTCCAAGAGACTAGCCATGGTTAAAACTTCAAAAAAACTTCTCTCACTTTTTTCTATATCACCCCACATCTTATCTGTGATTTGATTTTCTCTGTGCTCTAACAATACTCTCACAATTCTCTCTACACTAGCATTTTTGTAAACTCTATAGGTCTCCGGTGCTAAATAACCTTCGTAACTTACATACCAAGGTTTATCTGCTAAAATTTTCAAATCCAAATCTATAACTGGCGCATTGGTATCAGCATGTTTATAATTCACAGCTGGCAGACCAACAACATTAGTAAATTCTTCAAAGGAAAATACTAAACCCTCCCCGCCCAAGGCGGGTCCGCCTTGGGCGGAAAAATTTATTCCAATATCGCGAATATTCCAACCAGGAATAATTGTTACGACTTCTTCGCTAAGCCCCGGTTTACTCAAAGCCTGAGCTACTCGAGCAGTAGTAATTGGAGCTTCCACTTCAAACTCACCATAATTAACTTGTTTATCAAGCCCTTTCAAACGTAGATACAATTTGAAAAAACTAGCACTTCTAATTATTTGGTCATCTTCTAATCTGGTAATTAACTCCCCCACAGACTCACCCTGTTTTACTTCAAACTTTACCGATTCAATATTTTTTTGCGCTTCAGAAAAATAAAGTTCAGAAATAATAAAGTATATTGCTATTGCAAAACAGGAAATTATTAATATAAGTATAGTTTTTTTAATATTCATAATATTAAATTATCGATGATAAATGACCTGTGATCAATTTTTTTCTCTTTTATTTCTAAAATGTTTTATTCTACCATTTAGACGTTTAGCTAAATTTTCATATTTATTAACATCTAAGTAAAATTCAACATGAAAACTAAATAAACTCTCTCCAATGCTCCTTCGCCCAATCTAGGCGCTCTGGCAACCCCACATCCACCCAAGGTTTGTCTGACTGATAAACATACAAATCTTTCATATTTGGAAAGACATCGTATTCTATACTAAATTGATCTTCCTGCGGAAAATATTTTTTTGCACTCGGATTGAACAAATACAATCCACCATTTTGATAACCTGGAATATGTTTTCCTTCTTTTTCTTTGAATTCTTTTAGATGCAAATTCTCATCATATACAAGCGTACCATAGCTCGCAATGTCAGGAGCATGAGATGCCAAAATAATTCCGTCACTATCTGATTTTAACTTACTAACCATATCTGCAAAATCAATAGTGTAGAGAATATCTCCATTCAAAATAAAAGTTGGATCTTCTGGATGTAAAACATATTCTAGACCGTGTTTTATAGCCCCACCAGTCCCGAGTCTTTTATCTTCTATGGCATAAATAATTTCTATCCCAAGCCTCTCAAAGCCAATTTCTTTTTCTAAAATATGGGCCAAATGTCCCGCTGCCAAAACAACTTCTTTTATACCAATCTGTTTCAATTTTGTCAGCTGCCAATCCAAGATAGTCTTGTCTCCAATCTCAAGCAAAATTTTAGGAATATTTTTTGTAATTTCCCCCAAACGAGTAGACAGCCCCCCACAAAGTATTACAGCATTCATAACAAATTCATTATATAAGAATAGACTGGTTGGGTCACATTGCCCAAAAACCAAAAAGACAAACTAGAAAAAATAATTGCAAAAATAATACCACCAATAATATCGCGAGGATAATGCACACCACCATATATTCTACCTAGAGCAACCAACAGCGCTACTACAATAAAAAATGAAAACAACCAAAAAGACATTCCCATAAAACCAGCGATGATCACAAATAGAAATGCAGTCATGGTGTGGTCTGATGGAAAAGACTTCCAAGTTTGATGTGGTATAACTATTTGTTTTATATCTGACAGCTCTATTATTGGTCGGGGTTTTTTTATAAACAAAGCCAACCAAATACTAGCTACTACACTAAAAACAAAAGTGGTTATAATCAATTTTATAAAAAGTTTAAAATCTATTGGATCCAAAATCATCAAACCCCACCACAAAATCAAAATCCATAATACATAAATCAACCAACGAGCACAAAAAACAACTACCAAATCAAAAACCTTACTTTTACCAACTTGTTTATTCATTTTGAGAAATAATTTTTGTGACCAGCTTAATTTCATAAAAACTTTTTTATAAATTTATAAAGTCTGTATTTATTTTTTTGTAAAACAATATCAATTGCTTTTGGATATTTTTTTATCTCCCCACCAAAACCAGTTTTAAATCTTGTTACACCAGTCCACTTGTGACCCACCACCCAACAAAAATTATTAAAACAAGTTGTCTTACCTTCTATTTCTTTCACCATTGGTGACACTCCCCAAAAATCATAATACTTACAATTATTTTCTTTGGCCAATAATATTCCCTGCCACTGCAATAAATAAGGTGCCATCAAATTTCTATGATCATCTCCAGAAGCACCATGCAGATATGTGCAAGTATTCTTGTAAATTATGAAAATATTACTAGCAATCGGTTTATTTTCAAAATAGGCTGTCAGTTGATAACACATACCCATCTCAAGCATACTCTTGTAATACTGTTTACCGTGACTTCTAAATTCATCTCTAT
>CAZRUM010000031.1:0-11749 GCA_964603435.1 uncultured Gammaproteobacteria bacterium
TTTCTCATCAAAATCTTATTACTTTTTATGTCGCCACTCCTACACGTTGGCAAAATTTTATTGAAGAACAAATTCACGCTCAATTTCCTTATGCCCAAATTGAAGAAATGACTGACTATAATATTTTTACTGAAAAAAGTACTATCGTAGGAGCTTATATTGATAATAAAAAGAAAGATATTTTTCCTTTCAAGACTTACAAAGAATCTGATTCTGATCCTTTATCCTCTCTTTTGAATGTTTTAGCTCGAGCTCACACTGATAACTCGGCTATGGCTATTCAATATGTTGTACGTTCCGCTCATAGAAAATGGCGTCGCAAAGGCATAAAAATTGTTCGTGAAGTGAGGAAAGGAGAAAAATTTGAAAAAGTAGCCATGCAATCTAGCTTTATGCGTAGTTTTAGTAAAGTTGCTAAAGAATTTGGAAAAGCTTTTCAAAAACAAGAACCACAAGAAATGGGTGGAAAAGAAAATTATCAGCTCTCACCATTGGAAGAAGAAATGTTAAAAGGCATAGAAGAAAAACTTTCCAAAGGTGGTATGGATGTTTGTATTCGTTTGCTTAGTGCTTCGGATAATCCAGAACTAGCTCAGATGAATCTAGATAATATGGTAAATGCTTTTGCTCAGTACAATCATTATCGCTATGGTAATGAATTTTATGCCGCTGTGCCTAGATCTCAAAGTACTATCATTTCGGATTTTATTTATCGTTCATTCAATGAAAAACGCCAGGTTGTTTTGAACACAGAAGAAATGGCAGGACTCTGGCATCCACCACTTCACTCCACTGAGGCGCCAAATATAAAATGGTTAGCTGGTCGTACCGCTCCCCCACCAGCCAATCTTCCAAAAGAAGGTTTGGAACTTGGTTATGTAGAATACCGCGGACAAAAAGTAAATGTAAAAATGAAAGAAGCCGACCGCCGTCGTCATCTTTATATTATTGGTAAATCTGGTGGTGGTAAATCTGTCTTTATCTCTCGTCTAGCTGTGCAAGATATCAAAGCTGGTAAAGGTGTTTGTGTGGTAGATCCTCACGGGGATTTGGTTGAATATATTTTAGAACATATTCCAAAAGAACGCGCTGATGATGTTATTATTTTCAACCCTTCAGATCTAGATCGTCCACTTGGTATCAACATGTTACAAGCTAAATCTGACGACCAAAAAGATTTTGCCGTACAGGAAATGATTTCTATTTTTTATAAATTATTTCCACCAGAAATGGTCGGTCCAATGTTTGAACACAACATGAGAAATGTAATGCTTACTCTAATGGCAGACTTGAGTAATCCAGGTACCATTATCGATATTCCCCGCATGTTTACCGATGATGACTATGTACAGACGTATATGAAAAAATTAAAAGATCCAGTAGTACGTGCTTTCTGGGAAAAAGAAATGGCCAAAACCAGTGACTTCCACAAATCTGAAATGCTTGGTTATTTAATTTCAAAAGTTGGTCGTTTTGTTGGCAATGAGATGATGAGAAATATCATGGGTCAACAAAAATCTAGTTTCAGCTTCCGTGAAGTCATGGACAAGAAAAAAATCTTACTTGTCAATCTAGCCAAAGGTACCACAGGTGAGATAAATGCCAAACTTCTTGGTCTAATTGTCGTGGCCAAGCTCCAAATGGCTGCTATGGGTAGGGCTGATATGGCTGAAGAAGATCGTGAAGATTTTTATCTATATATCGATGAGTTCCAAAACTTTGTGACAGACTCTATTTCAACTATTTTATCAGAAGCTCGCAAATACAAACTTGACTTGACTATTGCCCATCAATATATGGGACAACTAGTAGACGACAAAGGTAAAAGCGCAATTCGTGATGCTGTGCTTGGTAACGTCGGTACTATTTGCTCTGCTCGTGTTGGTCCTGATGATGCAGAAATTCTTGCCAAAGAATTTGCACCTACTTTTGGATCATACGATTTGATAAATGCCCCAAGGTTTGCTTGGTACACCAAGCTTTTAATTGACAATACTGCCTCCCGACCTTTCCTTATGAAAACTTTTCCAGCAGAAGAAGGCAACAAAGAGTTAGCAGCCGCTATCAAAGAGCTCTCTCGTCTCAAATATGGACGTGACAAGGCGATTGTAGAGGCAGAGATAATGGAACGCACAAAACTAGATCAAGGCGTCGGAGAAAGCAAAGACGACATGATAGAGGCATCGCTGTAATCCACATATCATCCACTGGATAATAACAACTAAAGCTGACACAAAAACAAAAACTTGCTAAAATATAAACATTGATTTCACAGATTAAAATGGATTTCACAGAAATTCTACAAATGCAATCTAGATAATCAATGTTAAATAAAAACAAAAAGATTACACTCAGTGAAATCTCTTCACAATCAGTGTAATCAATGTTAAAAATAAAATATGAATTCCATTAGCGATATTTTGGGCAATACAAATGACGATTTAAAAGAAAATGATTCCTCCACTATCGTGCCGATTGTTAACCCCTCTACTGACGACTTCGGCATAGATGAATCAACTGAAACACTTTTTGATGAAAAAGATGAAGTGGAAGAAAAACCTAACACAGATTTAGACATTACAAAATTAAAATCTACTATCCACACCATGAAAGATCAGCTAGAGAGTATGTTAAGATTATTAGATGGACAGAAAGTAGAAACATACAAACAAGCTAATCCTGATACGGATATTCTACATACTGGTGAAAGAATTGTAGAAGGAGTATTCAATGGAGAAAAGATGGTCGGGGCTGATGGCAAAGAATATCTTGTCCCTGCGAACTATGCTAGCAAATCCAAACTAGTTGAGGGCGACATGATGAAGCTCACTATTACCAATGCCGGAAAATTTCTTTATAAACAAATTGGTCCAATTGAAAGAAAAAGTCTGATTGGAGAAATCGTTTCTGATGGCGAACAATACTCCGTCACAGTTGACGGACATACCTACAAAGTCCTTACTGCTTCTGTCACTTTTTTCAAAGGTAAGTCTGGTGACGAAGCTATTATTCTCGTTCCACAGGACGGACAGAGTGACTGGGCTGCCGTAGATAATATTATTACTTCCGCCACCTAACCACCTAATCACTTTACCACCTAACCACATAACCACCTATTCAGGTGGTTTTTTGTTGACTTTTCAACTTCGAAATGCTAACATTCTTATGAAACCGAAACTACTAGGTGGAGGAAACCCATGCTCGGCATCTACCTTGACTCTTTTCAGTTCGGCGTTCTGTGCATGTTAGCCTGCGCCATCTCTGTAGCAGGTCTATTCGGCACACTGTTCAACGTAAGCGACAGCCTACGAATCATCCGCGAAAATAAGAACTTCGGGTGGGAGAGAGAGTGGAAAGCAAAGATTCTCACCTTCTCTGGAGGAGTGCTGTTTCTATGGGCGTACCTCGCGATAAACTTCGACTACACTGTGGGGTCTGCACAGCAGTGGAATAACATGATATTCGAAATTCCACCCACTGTCATGGGATCTTCACTCGTATTTGGACTTTCAACCCTATTAATCCTCGTGGCAGCAGAACACCTCACCGTTCAGCTGTATGCCATGAAGAAAGGTAGTATATACGACTCGTCCATCGCCCCAACCCTACTGCCCTACTAGGAGACCTCGCCGTAGTACAAACAAACAGCGGGTAGGAGAAAACCCATGAACTTGGCTCAGCAGCTATCTCAGATTAGCGAAAAAATGGCAGGTACCACGGCTCTGGTCATCTTTATCGCGTGCCTCGTAGCCATACTGGTTCCACTGATCCTCTTCAGAGGACTCTCCACCACACTTCTCCGGTTCCTACGAGATGGTGACATCCGTTGGAAATCGAACACGAAACTCTGGATCATGTCGTTCGCCAGCGGACTCTTTTTACTGATCATGCTAAAGAGTGTGACGTGGGTAACGATAGCCCTCACCCTACTCGGCATGACAGGTCTGACCACAGAGTTCTTCCTCTTGCTTACACCGCGTCTGAGCAAGTACATCACCAACGAACCGCTCGGACCAATCCACCTTTCTTCCACCAAGGAGATCATCACGCCGTAGCACCCTCCCTCCCCGCTACGGCCCCCTTCCCTTTTGTATTTAGATTTTGAATATAGAAGAGAATTAAAAAACCACCCTACTGGGTGGTTTTTTGTTTGTCTGAGAATTTATTTTTTATCAGGATCTGTGATATGTGGTGAAACCAATTTTGTCATTTCAAACATGTTTACTTCTTTTTTACCAAACAATGGCATTAGAAGGTCATCTGCAAAAATGTTTCTTTTGTTTTCTGGATTTTGTAGATCATGTTTCTTGATGTATTCCCAAAGTTTCTTTACTACTTGAGAACGTGCCATAGGTCCTTTACCTACAACGGCTTCTAGCTCTGCTGAAAGGTTCAATGGCTTTAGCAAGGCTGGGTTAGCTTTTCTTGGCATAAGATTTTCTATTAAGATTAAATCTTGAATTAACACCTACAGTATAGCATATACCTCTCCTAAGGGCAACAGGGAGAAGGGCTCCTGTGTATATCTCTTAAAATGTTAAAAAAACACAGCTTTACCACATCACAAAATTAAGCTATAATACTCACGAATTTTATTCGCATAATTCATATGAATTAGTATATTAGCATCACATTTTTTATGGCACTATATCACAAATACAGACCTCAAACTTTCAAGGATGTTATTGGACAAGACCATATTGTCAGAACTCTCTCAAACCAAGTAAGTCATAACAAAGTTGCTCATGCTTATCTTTTTTCTGGTCCTAGAGGTGTAGGTAAAACTACTTTGGCAAGAATATTAGCCAAGACTGTCAATTGCGAAAACAGGAAGGATGGAACAGACGAACCTTGCAATAAATGCGGTTCTTGCGAAGAAATTAGTATCTCTCGCTCTATTGATGTTATAGAAATAGATGCTGCCTCCCATACTGGCGTAGACAATGTCCGTGAAAATATTATTGATAATGCCCAATTCAAACCAACCAAATCAAAATACAAAGTCTTTATAATTGACGAAGTACACATGCTTTCCACTAGTGCTTTTAATGCACTCTTGAAAACTCTAGAAGAACCACCTGGGCATGTTATCTTTATCCTAGCTACGACTGAGTTGCACAAACTTCCAGAGACTATTGTCTCTCGTTGTCAACGTTTCAACTATCATAAAGTTGGCCACGACACCATGAAAAGTCATATTAATAATATTGCCAAAGCCGAAAGTATCAAAGTTGAAAAAGAAGTGGTAGAAAGAATTGTCAATAAAAGCGACGGTTGTGTGCGTGATGCTGTCAGTCTGCTGGATCAAATCATGGCGACAGGAGAAAAGACCATTACAGCTGATGTAGCTTCCTTAGTATTACCAACTACAAATATAGAAAAAACTCTTGAATTTGTCACAGCTCTTATAAACAAAAATCTAGAGGATGGTCTTATCACTATAAATAGTTTAGTAAACGACGGGGTCAACTTACCTCAATTTGCTCATGACACTGTAGAACTCTTGCGTATTATGATGGTGACAAAAGGTACTCAGAAAATTGAAGGTTTGGGAATTGATCTAGACGATACAAGCAAAAAAGATTTGAACAAACTAAATGACATCATTACACACTTAGACCTAGTCAGACTGATTGACTTGATGATGAAACGCTCAGGACAAATAAAATCTGCTCCCTTGCCACAGCTTCCTTTGGAGATGGTAGTGATAGAGTGGTGCTCAAATCAGCAATCAGCTTCTAGCAATCAGACTTCAGAGACAGACACAAAAAAAATAGTTACAACTCCCCCATCTGTTGAAACACCAAAAAAAGAAAAAGTGGAAAAAATAGAAGAGGAGGAAGTAGTCACTGAGGCTCCAAAAGAAATCATAGAAGAAGAACCTATCCAGAAGACGACTATAAAAGAAAAAGTAAAAAATCTTGTTACCAAATCCCCTACTTTTTCTCTAGAAGAAGTGGAAGAAAAATGGAATGAATTCTTACAGAAAATGGAAACACTTTCTTCTCCTATAATTTTTATCTTGAAAATGGCAACTGCAAAAGCAGTAAGTGGTAACACTTTGCAAATATGCGTAGAATTTAGCTTTCACCAAGACAAACTTAATGAGAAAAGTTTTAAAGACGACATGGAAAAGACATTATCTGAAGTGCTTGGCACAAAAGCAAGGATAGAATGTCTAGTAGAACAATCAGAAAAAAAACAAGAAAGTGAAGACTTACAAAATCTAGCCTCATCCTTTGGTGGAGAGGTTGTTTCTTAAATAAAGAAGATTTAAATATGTCAGAACAAGAATTTCAAAGAAGAAAAGAATTTTTTCTATCAAATGAAGTAATTTTAAGGATGGTAAGAAATATAATGCTATACCAAGATATATACACAGAAAAAGAAAATGAAGAAGAAAGGCAGATACTACACGAAAGAATGGTGACTGTATTTTTACCAAAAATAGATGGGGAAGAAAGAGGAAAAGATGAGGTTGTAAGCAGAAAAAAATGGGAAGAAATAATGGAAGAAATAATAAAAATGTGTGAAAACGGTAAATTTTCTATAGAGGCTTTTACAGAAAGACTGGCTGGCAGTCTTGTTGGAGAAGAAATGATGAGGACATTATCTACTACAAATGAAATCATAAATTATGAAACTGATGAAAATTCTAATTCTATAAAAATTCATATCAAACCAAGTCCAACTGAAAAAACTAGTGATTTATTAAAATTAATCATTGATGGGTTTCATAAAATCGCTTTAGACTTGAAAAATAATAAAAATTATACAAAAGAAATAAATAATATTGAAATGGAATCATGGCTCTTAGGTCCTGATTTTGAAGATAAAATTAAAGCATTGTTTGGAGAGGGTATTGAACTTGAGGATACACATACTAAGGATTCTGTAGAGGAAATATCCAATCTAGCCCTACTTTATAATCAAAGATCCTTAAAAGAATTTTTAAAATCTGGTAAAACACCAAGGATAAGAAGACTTACAATGTCTAAAGAAGATTTTATTAAAAGATTTGGTTAAATTAAAAAATGAACTTCAAAAATAAAATCAGCCTGTCACTTAGTGTGGCTTTAGTCACTCTTTTTTTGTTTGCCCCATTACTTGCGCAGGCCAAGAATTTGGATGTTCCCTTTACAGTCCAAGCACCTTTTGGTAGTTGGGCACAACCTTGGCAAGACTTTTGTGAAGAAGCTACTATTGTCATGGTAGATTCTTTTTATACTGGTAGAAATTTGGACAAATACACTGCCCGCGATGAACTTTTGAAAATTGACAGAATAAAACAAAATCACCTGGGAAAAAGTCTGGACGAAGAAGCCGAGAAAATAGCAAACCTAGTAAACAGCTTTCTCTCTTGGGAAATAAAGACGGTAGAAAATCCTACTCTAAAGCAAATCAAAACAGAAATTGACGCAAACAGACCAATAATTTTTCTAGTGCACGGTAAATATCTTTATAATCCATATTTTAGAAACGGTGGACCAGATTATCATACCGTATTAGTCTCTGGGTATGATGATGAAACGCAAGAATTTATCACACAAGAACCTGGTACACGCTACGGAAATAACTTTCGCTACAAATATGATACGCTCTTGAACGCTCTGCATGACTACCTACCTGAATTAAAAACAAAAGAAGGTAAAAAAATTGCACTGTTTACCAATAAGATTTTAAAGACAAGTGGAAACAGCGATGGCGACGAAGATGGATTGAGTAAAGCTGATGAACTAAAGCAAGGTACTATTACCTGGCTATCTGACAGCGACGGAGATGGCTTTAAAGACGGAGACGAAGTAAAGCTTGGCTATTCCCCCACCCTAGCAGAAAATAAACTAGACAACACTCTAATAAAATCTCCCGCTGATCCAAAAGTTTATCTAATAAAAAATAATGAGAAAAGACACATTGCCAACGAACAAACATTTCTCTCCCACGGCTGGCGCTGGGATGATATAAAGTCAGTCAGCAATATATTTCTGGAAAAGCTAAAGACTGGAGAACAAATAACAAAATAAAAACTGCCGGATTGGCAGTTTTTATTTTTCCTTTTTTAATTAGCGCAAGGTAATAATTTCATTATTTCCAAAGCTGTTGGTTCAGATCCACCTTTTATTTCATCTACTCTTTCCTGTCCTAATTTTTCAACTCCACACTCTATCTGCTCAGCAGTCACTTCTGTAGGAATTTGGCTAATATCTACCCCAGCCTGAATAGCAGTTTCTTCCTGCTCTTCTGTTAGCAGTGGATGATCATAATTCTTATTTTTTTCTATATTTTCCTCCACACCCTGTTTCAATACAGATCCTCTAACTATATCACCCAAACCAAGTGGGTTTTTTATCATGACATAAGCAAAAATACCCACTACCAAAACTATGATAGTGGCAACCACTATCAGAAGAACCTTTAGGAAAGTTTTCATATTTTTTAAATTAAATATTAATTATTTTTTTTATTATAGAGGCCGTCTGTCATCCTGAGTTCTGTAAGAAACGAAGGATCCCTTTTCTATGAGATTATACTTCTTAATTTAAAAGTATCTTGTTAGTACACGTATAAGGGATTCTTCAGCTGTACTTCGTCAGACTCAGAATGACAACGAGCCTTGTTAAAAAAACTAGATTAATCCCCAGTCGCTCTCCGACTAGCCTTTACTTGAGAGCGTCGTTTTTTTGTTTCTAAGCGTTTTTGTTTGGAAGCGTAGGTTGGTTTGGTTGGTCTACGTCTTTTCGGAATAACCAGAGCCTCACTTACCAGAGTTTGCAAACGAGACAAAGCCCTCTCTCTGTTTTGCAACTGACTTCTTTCCTCTTCTGCCATTATAACTATTTGATCTTCATCATTTAGTCTACCCGAAAGCTTTGTTCTGATTCTATTTTTTTCAAATTCACTAAAAACAACTGACTCCCCCACATTCCAATGCAAAATAACCTTGGTAGCGGTTTTGTTAACATTTTGACCACCAGCACCAGACGATCGTGCAAAAGTGATTTTGATTTCTGATTCTAGGATTTGTTTTTGATTTACTGTCATATACAAATATTATAACAAAAATCACCTAATTAGGCGATTAACATATTGCAAACTTTCACCCCCCCCAATTAACTTTTTACAAAATCAACCTTGACTTCACAGTTAAAAGCACTGGCAATTTTACTAAGAGTACTGGTAGTAAAATTTTGCTGTCCTGCTTCCATACGAGCTACGTTACTTTGTGTGGTCCCAATTTTTTCTGCTAATTTCTTCTGAGACATTTTTCTTTTTTTACGCAATTGTAAAATTTGATAAGCAATCTCTAGTTGTTTTCCATATTCATCAAAATGTTTTTTAAAATCAGCATCTTTTAAATTTTCTTGTAAATATTTTTGAAAATCATTATTATTTTTATTCATACAATTTTTGATTATTAATTACATCTTTAAAATTTTCTTCCGCCTTTTTAATTTCTTTGACAGGTGTCCTCGAGGTTTTCTTTAAAAAAATATGCAGTAAAACTATATTTTTTCTAACAAATGTAAAATAAAATACTCTGTGCCTATTTTTACTAAAATCAACTCTTAATTCTCTAATTTTACCCTTAATATGTTTTGAATATGGTTCATCCAGATATCCTTTATTATCTTTTAAAAAATCAATATATTTTAAAATTTTTGCTTTTTCTTTTTTTGTTATTTTTTCCAAATATTCAATAACAGGAATACCACCCTTGTTATCTTGAAAAAACTTCACTTTATATTCCCCCTTAGTATATATCATATATGATATGTTGTCAATAGTTAAATGTGGATGAGTATATTACAACAAAAATCAGCTTTTTAGGCGATTTCTAAACCTCTTTAATCATTTTAATATTTCTTCCTTTGGTCAAACCTGTTTTTACAAAACCAAGAGACTTATAAAAATCTGTCAAATAATCTTTGTCTGGGTCATGAGACAATGAAAAATATGTGTATTCTTTATCAAAACTAGTACCAAGAACTTGTTCTACTAGTTTTTTACCAATACCTTCCTTACGATATTTTTCTTCTACGTATAATTCTGAAATAAAAATAGAATTGGGCAACTGCTCATGTTTATCATCAAATAATTCTACCAAAACATAACCAATTACTTTATCTTTATTATCTAAACAAATCCAAACCAAATTCTGATTATAAGATTTTATAATTTTTTCTTTATCAATATCCTCGGATATATTTAATAATTTATGAAACTCAAAAATACCCTCTATATTATTTTCCCCAGCTTTTTCTATTTTAAACTCTTTCATATAGATATATTGTACTATATTTTTGGGAAAACAAAAAACACCTACTAGAGGCGATTAAAAAACTATTTATAATTTTAATTACAATCTCCCCAAATCAAGCTCTTTATCAAATTTAATTTCTTCTACAAAATCTGGCATATGAGAAATCAAGATAACAGCGCCTTCATAATTATTAATAGCTTTGGCAATCACTGGGATATGACGAAAATTTATATGATTGGTAGGTTCATCGAGAATCAGAAGACCTGGTTTCATAAGTACAAGCCTAGCAAAAGACAACAGACCTTTTTGACCTTCGGACAGATGCGAAATCTTTAGACCCATGAGCTCGCCGGTAATAAGCAGACCCGCGGCAATTGAGCGCATATCCTGAATATCTAGACCATCTGCCATCACACTCTCCAGTGAATCAAACACTGTCTGATCATAATCTAGTGTGGCAAAATCCTGACTATAATAACCAACCACAGTATCTTTCAAGATAACAGAACCTTCGTTTTTCTCATCTAATATAGAACGCAACAAAGTACTCTTACCAATACCATTTGGTCCAGAAATTATTAGCTTTTCTTTTTGACGAAGAACAATATCTACTTCTTTTTGAGTTGGTTCATGATCTTTTATTACCTTGATTGATTTTATAGTAACGACATCACCCACTATTCCCTGCTCGGGAATGGTAAAATCACGTATAGTCTTATCTTCACGACGAACATCCACCTTGTTGTCTTCCATATCCCCCACTTCTTCTTTTAGTTTGCTAGCCAGCTTTCTCATCTTTCCACCTTTGTGAGAAAAGAAGTTTACTTTGTCTTTGTTGTCCTGAATTTTCTTTTCCAATTGAGCATTTTTCTTTCTCTCCCTATCAATTCTGTTTTGGATTTCTTCTACTACAGAATAATAATCTCCTATATAGACTTCGGTCTTTTTTGTAAATACATCTAGATAAATAACACCCTCAGTAAAACAATTTAGAAAGTCTGCATCATGAGAAATAACAATCACAGTTTTTTCGTACATTACAAGAAACTGAATCAGACTATCAATACCGGCTTTATCCAGATTATTTGTCGGCTCGTCTAGTAGCAAGATATCTGGTTTTTGAATAAGGGCATAGGCTAGAAGAATTCTTGCCTGTTGACCACCAGACATCTCCCCCACTTTTCTTGTCAAAGGAATATCCAGATTGACAGCATCCATGACTTTACTAATCTGACTTTTGATATTTCCAGGTACTTCTGTGAATGCTCTAGCAAAATACTCTTCTACTGTCATATCCACGTCTTCCTTAGCTATCATCTGCATGGCTGTACCAATACTGGCATTGTTTGTAAGAGAAACATTTCCGCTGTTTGGTTTTAGATCCCCTTTTATCAATTTCAAAAGCGTACTCTTGCCAGCTCCGTTTTGTCCCATTAGAGTCAATTTTGCCCCCTTACGGACACTAAAAGACACCTCATCCAAGATGGG
>CAZRUM010000032.1:0-10643 GCA_964603435.1 uncultured Gammaproteobacteria bacterium
AGTGAAGGACGCTGCTGAGAAGGCCAAAATTGAGCTCTCAAGCACTCCTGAGACTGAGATCAACGAACCATTTATCACTTCTGGAGCAGAAGGTCCAAAACATCTAAACATGAAGCTAACTCGTGCTAAGATGGAAGAACTTGTAGGGGAACTTGTAGAGCGCACTATGATCCCAGTCAAAAAAGCTCTTGAAGAATCTGGTCTTAAAAAAGAAGAGATTGAAGAGGTTATTCTTGTTGGTGGTATAACTCGTATGCCACTTGTCCAAAAGAAAGTAGAAGAATTTTTTGGTAAGAAACCAAATATCTCTGTAAATCCAGACGAAGTAGTAGCTACTGGTGCTGCCATCCAAGCAGGTCAACTTCAGGGTGACCTTGGAAAAGAAATGTTGTTACTTGATGTGACTCCACTTTCACTAGGATTAGAAACTCTCGGTGGTGTTTGTTCAAAATTAATTGAAAAAAATACTACTATTCCTACTAGCAAAACTCAAGTATTTTCTACTGCTGCTGACAATCAACCAAGCGTAGAAATTAATGTGCTTCAGGGTGAGCGTGAGATGGCAGTGGATAATAAATCACTTGGTCGTTTCATGTTGGATGGACTTCCACCAGCACCACGTGGTGTACCTCAAGTTGAGGTGACATTTGATATTGATGCCAATGGTATTGTAAATGTAAAAGCTGTTGATAAAGCTACTAATAAGGAACAATCAATTAAAATTGAAGCTTCTTCTGGTCTTTCTGATGAGGAAATTGAAAAGATGAAAAAAGATGCTGAAGTTCATGCTGATGAAGACAAGAAAAAGCGTGAAATGATTGATCTAAAAAATACTGCTGACACCATGATCTACACTACAGAAAAGATGATGAAGGATGTAGAAGAGAAAAAGATCGAAATTACTGACGAAGAAAAGAAAAAAGTAACTGACGGGGTTGAAGCTCTTAAAAAAGCTCTTGAAGGTGAAGATATGGAAGCTATCAAAACTGCCAGTGAAGCTCTTACTACAGATGCCCAAGCTATTGGTGTGAAGATGTATCAAAAAGAATCCGCCGACGCTAAAGCTAAGGCGGACAAGCAAGCTGGTGAGGCCAAAGAAGGTGAAGAAAATCCTTCCGCTGATGCTAAAGATAAGAAAGATGAAGGAGCTGTAGAAGGTGAAGTGGTAGACGAAGAGAAAAAATAAAGCAATAAGTTTGTAAGCAGATTAGGCAGAGTAATTTTTTTTACTTAAAGCTTAATCTGCTTATTACTTATTATGCTTAATTTACTACTGGATTATGTCAAAAGATTATTATAAAATTTTAGGTATTGAGAAGAGTGCTTCTAAAGATGAGCTTAAAAAAGCTTTTCGTAGATTAGCTCACAAATACCATCCTGATAAAAAGGATGGTAATGAAGATAAGTTTAAAGAAGTGAATGAAGCTTATCAAGTTCTGGGTGACGAGAAAAAGCGCCAACAGTACGATCAATATGGATCAGACTTTGCTCAGCAAGGTGGTTTTGGTGGCGGTATGGGTTGGGAAGATTTTATGAATGCTACTCGTGGTGGTGGAGGTGGTGGAGGATTTTCTGGTGGTTTTGGTGGAGTAGATTTGGGAGATATTTTTGGAGAAATGTTTGGTGGTGGTTTTGGTGGTAGAAGAAGTCGTACTAGACGTGGTAATGATATTCAAGTTGATGTAAAATTAGATTTTCGTGAGGCTGTATTTGGTGTGGAGAAGGAAATTAGCTTAACAAAAAATAATGCTTGTGATGTATGTGATGGTAGTGGTACAGAGCCTGGTAGTAGTATGAAAACTTGTGCTGATTGTAATGGTCAGGGACAGGTGAAACAAGTTCAACAAACAATCCTCGGAGCTATGCAGAGTGTAGGTGTGTGTCCGGCTTGTAATGGAGCCGGTGAAGTACCAGAACAAAAATGTAAACATTGCGATGGTATTGGTATGGCACGCAATCATTCAGAATATAAAATAAAAATCCCAGCTGGTATTGATGATGGTCAATCTATTAGACTAGAAGGAAAAGGGGAAAGTGCTGGAGTAGGTTCTATGACAGGAGATCTGTTTGTGCGAGTTCACGTAAAGACTGAAAAAGGTTTTGAGCGTGATGGTTATAATATTTATACTGAAACAAAGATTTCTTATCCGCAGGCTGTGTTGGGAGATAAGATTGTTATTGATACACTAGATGGTGAGAAAAAACTGGTTATTCCAGCCGGTACAGGGTCTCACCAACAGTTCAAATTGAAAGGCCTGGGTGTTCCACATGTCAATCGTGGTAGCAGAGGGGACCAGTATATAAAAGTCATGGTGGATGTACCAAAGAAAGTGAATAGAAAGGCTAAGAATCTTTTACAAGATTTACAAAAAGAGCTATAATATATATAGTTCTTTTTTATTAGTTTAATAGAACACGAATTTAACTAATCTAACGAATATAAACGAATTCGTTCTAATTAGTTTAATTCGTTCAATTCGCGTTCTATTATTAATCGCAAAAATATGGATTTTCTTTCCCTTTTCCCTACAATTGATTTATTTATTCTATTTCTTTTTGCTGGTGCAGTTGTTTTGCATCTGGTGTTTATAAAAAAAGAAAAGTTATTAGTAGATTTAATAGCGCTTTATACTAGTTTTGTATTACTTATAGTTTTACCTATATTTAGTACACAAGTTTCAGAGTGGCTTACTATTCATCCACTCGTAAGAGTAGGTGGGTTTGTCGGTTTATCTGTTCTACTATATATAGCTTTGTCTTTTAGTAACATTGGTAGTTTTTCAAAAAAGATTAGCCCTACAGAATTTGCTACATCCCTAATTTATCGTATTGGACTTATGGGGTTGTTTTTTACAACTGTTATTTATTTTTTACCAACCTCGTTGCAAGCTTACTTTGGAACTCTAACAAACTTTTTGTTTGGTAATTTAATTGTCATGTTGTTCTGGTTTGTTTTACCAATATTTTTTGCGTTTGCTTTCAAGTTTAAAACTAGGCGGGGTTGGATAGAATAATATATTAAAAAAAGTAGAGACGCACTTAGGTGTATCTCTACTTTTTTTTATATCAAATTTAGTTTTTTGAACCAGTATTCCCAGACTGGCTCTAGTTTGAGTTTTTTAATTTCTTCTATAGTATACCAATCAATCGATTTGGTTTCCCTAAGGTTTCTAGAAATTTTACCTTCAACCTCGCAATTAAATACATACCAATGGTGACCAGTTACATTTTTGGAACAATAATTCCACTCTACAAATTCATCAATTATTTTTTTATACTTGGTAATCTTTAATCCAACTTCTTCTTCGATTTCTCTTGTTAAGGCTATTTCTTCATTTTCACCTTCATCAATGTGTCCAGCTGGACCAGCAAAACCATAAGGAATATTAGCTCGGTCTATCAAAAGGTATTTATCATTTTTTTTAATCAAAGCCCCAACACCATAGTGTATTTTTTTTCCGTCTTTATTTATTCCGATTTTTGGTTTAGGCATAATTATCTAATATTTTATTCACTTCAGCATCAGCTTCTTTGTTTCCGGCTCTGAGAACGTGTTTAATTTTTGCTTTTTTGAATTGTTGCATTAGGTTGTAGGCTTCGACAAAAAGTTTTTGTAGAGTTGGTTCTTTTACTTTCCAATTTTGTTTTAGTTGTTCGCAAACTAGTTTGCTGTCCACTATGCACTCTACTTCTGTCCCACCAAGTTCTTTGGCTTTTTTTAATCCAGAAATAGTAGCCATGTACTCAGCGTAGTTATTTGTCTGTTTGCCAAGGTACTCACCATAGCTAGCAATGGTTTTACCTTGTTCGTTTTTTATCACTACACCAGTGGCAGAAGGGCCCGGATTATTACGTGAGCCACCGTCAGAAAAAATTGTTAGTTTCATATAAAAATATCAGTTAGTATCTGTTTAATTTGTTAGATCTGTGTTCTATCAAAATTTAGATAGCACACAGATTGAACTGATCGAACGGATTTACACAGATTTCTTCAAGTCCACAATCGTTAATTGAAGTTCACGATTACCATTCCATTCATTTAGGTCCACTTCAAAAACCATATCTATTTTATCATCTTTTTTTAATTCTTCACACCAGTTTGTTCCGATTCCATTACACAGTGACCAGCCGATTGTTTTTCTAATTTTGTCAGAATTATGTTTCACCATGATAGTTAGGTGTTTACCATCTTGTCCGACAGGTTTTAGAGAAGTAATAGTTATGTCACGTGCCAAGTATTTTGGTTTTTCATTGGCAACTCCAAATGGTTTGAATTTGTCCAAGGTATCAAATAAATCCCAGTCAACTTTATCCAGATCAATCTCAGCTTCAATATTCAAAACTGGAGCCATATCAATATCTTTGGTTTTTTCTTTAAATTTTTCAATTAGTTTTTCTTTGAATTCTTCTAATTTGTCTTTGTCGGCTAGAGTAAAACCACAAGCCATAGGATGTCCACCAAATTTATCAAAATATTCTGGTATTTCCTGCAATGATCCTATTAGATTGAAACCTGTCACACTTCTACCAGAGCCTGTTATTTCACCATTGTTTACTGCCATGATAATACATGGTTTTTGGTATTGTTCTTTTATTCTTCCGGCAATTAGACCAACCAATCCAGTTGACCATTTTTCTCCAAGATAAAATAGGACAGGGGAGTCAGCTTGGTTTTTTTCCACATCTTTGACAGCTTCCCTTACTAATTTTTCTGTAATTTTTTGTCTGTCCTTATTATTGCCATCAAGTTCTTTGGCAAGTTTGTCAGCTTCTTTTTCATCTTCTGCCATCATTAGATTGTAGGCGACATTGGCATGGTTCATTCTGCCAGCAGCATTGATGCGGGGGGCAATTTGAAAACCAATTGTGTCAGCGCTAATATCACGTTTGAACTTACCATTATCATCCAAAAGTTTTGATTCTAAAAATAATTTTTGTAAACCTAATCTGCGAGTTTTACTAAGAACAAGTAAACCGTATTTTGTAAGTGTTCTGGATTCACCTAAGAGTGGTACCATGTCAGCTACACTAGCAATGGCCACCATATCAAGAAGCCATTTCTCAAATCCTTCGTGATCACATTTGTGATTTTTTAGTAACCCTTGAGCTAGTTTGAAAGCGACCGCTCCTCCAGCGAGACCTTTGTCTGGGTATGGTTCACCTGGAACTTGTGGGTGGATAATAGCGATAGCTGGTGGAGGTGTCTTTGGTACTGCATGGTGATCTGTTACAATCACATCAATACCTAGACTATTTGCCATTTCAATTTCTTCAACATTACTTACACCACAATCGCAGGTAATAATAAGATTTGTTTTTTCATCACTTAAGTTTTGAATAGTATTTTTGTTCAGACCATAGCCATCGGTTTCACGATGGGGGAGAAAGACGTCTACATTTTCAGAACCTAAGTGTCTTAGGGTAGAGGCTAATATAACAGCCGAAGAAACACCATCAGCGTCATAGTCACCATGTATAATAATTTTTTCTTGTTTTTCAATTGCTTTATTTATTCTCTCTATCGCTTTGTCCATGTCTTGGAATAAAAAAGGATCATGAATATCATTTATATAATCAGGATTCAAAAATTCATCCATGGCTTCCTGGGTTTTGATATTTCGATGATACAATAAATTAGCTACCTCTATTGGTAGTTCTGGAAATTTTTTTAAAAATGATTTTGGTGCAGGATCAAGTATCTTCCAGATTTTATTCATAAAATTTGTATATATTTGTCTAATTTGTCAGGTTTGAGTTCTATAAAAAATAGAACACAAATTATACAAATCCAGCAAATTAACTCAAATTATTTTTTGTGAAATAATCTTACTTTTTCTTTAAAATCCCAATAGCCATCGGCGGCAAATAGGGTAAAAATTATAAAAGCTAAAATTATACTGGCTGGTCTGACTTCTAGATCAACCGAGTTTGTATATAAAAAAATTGAAGAAATTCCTAGTAAAATCCAGTGAATTAAAGGACGTCTTAGTGGGGCAATTTCTTCTCTGGTAGGAATTCTGTTCCTAAGCCAAAGATTGTAAACGATATAAAAAGTCATGAACGGTACAAACAGATACCATTGGTAAGTGTTTATATCCACATCAAATTTATCCGTATAAACAAAATAAGTAATAAATAAAACAAAATACAAAATGAACCACAAGATAACATTTATCTGATATAAATGATGAGCATTCAAATGGTGATGCTTGTAAGACAAGAATTTTTTCCAATTCATACTAATAAAAAGCGGGCATGATAGTAAAAAATACCATAGCAACAACAGCTATAATGCTGATCACTGTCCAGATTTTTTTAACACGTTTTGAATCTAACATAATATTAACGTTTAAGTACTGCTAAATAAACTTCAGTAGGAATATCAACTTTACCTTTACCCATAGCCATCATTTTTTTCTTTCCTTTCTTTTGTTTTTCTAAAAGTTTTCTTTTTCGGGTGATGTCACCACCATATAGTCCAGCTGTAACATCTTTTCTCATGGCAGATACTCTCTCGCCAGCAATTACTTTTCCACCAATAACAGCTTGGATTTTTAAAACGAATTGTTGTTTTGGTAAAGTTTCTTTTAGGGAATTTACAATTTTCTTACCAGTTTGAAAAGATGCATCACGCCAGACAAGCACAGCCAATGATTCTATTTTTTCTTCAGAAATTAGAATATCCATTTTTACCACATCAGTCTTTTCGTATTGTTTCAATTCATAATTCAAACTAGCGTAACCACTAGTTACCGTCTTTAGTTTATCATAAAAATCAGTTATAAGCGATGCGAGTGGAATTTCGTAATGAAGCATGGCACGTTGGCTGTTTCCAGCACTTAAATATTCAGTATTTGAGTATCTACCTTTGCGTTCAGTTACCAGACTCATTACATTTCCAATATATTCTTGGGGTGTAATAATGTCTACAGTCATCCATGGTTCTTCAATGCTTTCTATATGATTTGGTTCTGGTAAATCCTGGGGACTTTTTACAGTTAGGTTTTCACCACTACTTTTTTTGACATGATAAGCCACACTTGGGACAGTCACAACAATATGAAGTCCAAATTCACGTTTCAATCTTTCTTGGAAAATATCTAGATGAAGCATTCCCAAGAAACCACAGCGAAAACCAAAACCAAGTGCTTTGGAGCTTTCTGGTTCGTATGATAGAGCAGAATCACTCAATTTCAATTTATCCATGGCATCACGAAGAGCAGAATAGTCATCACCTTCTTTAGGAAAAATTCCTGCAAAAACCATTGGTTTTACTTCTTTGTAACCAGGTAGTGGTTCGTCAGCGGGGTCATTTAGTAGTGTAACAGTATCACCTACACGCACTTGTTCCAATTCTTTCAAACCAGTAACAATATAGCCAATCTGACCATCTTCTAGAGTTTTGTCAGCTACCATAGTAGGGGAATAGTGCCCAACTTCCAAAGACTCACCTGGGTGAGCAGTACGCATAAATTTAATTTTTTGTCCTTTTTCTAATCTTCCTTCCATCATTCTTATTGATGCTACTACACCACGATAATCATCATAAAAAGAATCAAAAATTAAACCACGTAATTTTTCTTTAGAGTTTTCTTTTGGTGGTGGAACTTCTTTGATGACTTTTTGCAAAACATCCTCCACACCCTCACCAGTCTTGGCAGAGCAGGTTAGAATATCTTCTTTCTTGCAGCCAAGTAGGTGAATAATCTCTGCACTAGCTTTTTCAACATCAGCATTTGGCAGGTCAATTTTATTGAGAACAGGAATGATTGTTAGATTTTGATCAATTGCTAAATATAAGTTACCAATCGTCTGAGCTTGTACGCCCTGGGTGGCATCTACCAAAAGAATAGCACCTTCTACAGCTGCCAGACTTCTAGAAACTTCATAAGTAAAGTCCACGTGACCAGGAGTGTCAATCAGGTTCAAAACATGTTCTTTGTATTCCATTCGCACAGGTTGAAGCTTGATAGTAATACCACGTTCTTGCTCCAGCTCCATAGTGTCGAGTATTTGAGCGGACATATTTCGTTTTTCTACTGTTCCTGTCAATTCCAAAAGACGGTCTGCCAAAGTAGACTTCCCGTGATCAATATGAGCGATAATACAAAAGTTTCTAATGTTATCCATATTTAGCTAATTTTACGGGTATATTTTAGCATTTATATTAATTCTTGACAAGGTGGGGAATGTGTGGTATTATAGGTCGTTCTTTTCACGATCAACGAAGGAGGTTCATCATGACCTAGTGTTACAGATTTAGAATATCAAACCGCTACATCGTCTCGGAGACAAGGTGTCTTTCCAAGTAGGTGTAGCGAAGAGTTACACCAAAAAGGAGGAGATCATGTTTTACGAGAGGGAAAAAGATGGAACGAAGGGAAAGCTCCGTCAGATGTCCAAAGGGTGGATAATCTATCTTCAATGGTGGAAAGATGGATTCTGCACACTATCGTTTAACGACGGCAGTGGGATTTCTATGTTTACCAAGCAACCCGCTGTGTCTTTCAATGAGAATTCAGTGGAATTTTATTCTTATGGAGGTCCTGACGACAAGATTTGTTTCAACGGCACATTTAAAAAGGTGTGCCTAATGCTGTATTTCATGGTTATGTGTGCTGGATTTGAGCTTGAAGTGTTGAGTTTGAGCCAGTCGGATGATAGGAGTACAGGTTCTTTTCAGTTGGTCTAACTTCGAGCTGGGGCGCACGTTCGCGTGCGTCCCAGTCAGTTCACAAACCCCCGTTTTGGTTCGTCCAGGCGGGGGTTCATTCTTTCTTATTAAAAAACAGACTTGAAGAGTCTGTTTTGTATTACATTTTTTATGCCTAGTATTCCATGTTTTACAACCACTTCCTTTTCTTCATTATAAATATGGTAATCATAATAACCGCAAAAAGTCCTAAAAACATCATCCAAACCCAAACAGGGTTTTGGGCATGTGGCAAGCCAATAATATTCATACCATAAATGCCGGATAGTAAAGTTAGGGGCAGTAGGGATACAGAAATTACGGTGAGAGCAGAGATTACTTTGTTAGTTCTGTGGTTAATTAATGATTCAACTGTAACATGTAGTCCATCAATCGTATCTTTGTAGGTTTCTGTAATTAATAAAATTTTATTTAAATAATCAGTAATGTCATCAAAGTATAGGGCCATACTATCATCTAGGAAAGATCGGCGGATATGAGTTAGGTTTCCCACCAAGTATCTTTGAGGGTCAATAATTCTACGCATGTGTAAAACATTTCTACGGTGAATAGCTAGTTCGCGAACAATACGAACATCCTGTTCGCCGGTAAAAATTTTGTTTTCTAAAATATTGATTTGTTTGCCAATGTTATCCACAATCGGCTGGGCAGTACGGAAGAGGGAATCGGTAATTTTGTATAGTAAGTGTCCAGAATCATTGTCTAACCAGGCTGATTTCATTTTTTTATTTTTCATTACTTTGTAAAACAAACTTTTCATTTCTTTACTTTTTGTGTGTTGGACGGTAATTAGATAATCATCTCCAATAAAAACATCTACTTCATGACTAGATACTTTTTTACCAGTGGTTTGCCATGTAGGAAAATGCAAAACTAAAAAGAGATAGTTTTTGTAAACATCTATTTTTGGGGTTTGTCTCTCACCTTCCAGATCTTCGTAATCCAGATGATGAAACTTATAGTTGGTTTTCAAAAAATCCAAAGCTTCATTATCAAGTTTATCAATATTTATCCAGGTAAGGTTTTTCCCTTTGAGAGTTTTTACAGGCATAGGTTTTTAATTTATAATTTTTAATTTTGAATCAATATTATTTTTCACGTGGAATGTTTACTGTGAGCGAAACAAAGTCCGTGCCTTTTTCATCAGAAATATCTTCTATATACAGTATACCCTCTATCGTCTCAAGTTTAAAGGAAAATTCTTTTTTAATGTTTTCATAAGATTCATCTTCTATAGTATAAATATTTTTTTCTAGTTCATTTTTGTAATATTTATAAATAAAACTTGATTCGGCCGACAGTTCTGACCATTCAATTTTTATAATATTTCTATCGTCAGCAATTGGTTCTTTCATGAGCCTCCACCAATCTTGCCAGCCAGCGTCTCTGTTCATACTGACTTTACCTTGTTTATCTACAGTACGCTCAGTTTTTATGTCATTATCAAGAGCAAGAATAATGGGTGAGAGGATTATCTTTGGTATAAAGGCAGCCATTTCTAGTATACGATTTTTATCTTTACCAGAGATAAAGGTAATATCAACAATATTGTCTTTATCATAAATTGGAATAGAAAAAGGAAAATTTTCTGGTACTTCTTTTAGTTGTTTTACTCTGGGGCCAGCTGCAAATTTCAAAAGTAATAAAGAGGCAATCAAAAAAATTACAATACAACCAAGACCAGTCGTACAACTACGTTTGACACATGACTTTCTCTTGGTAATTTCTTGAATTGGGGGTTCTTTGATTTCTATTTGTTCTATATTTCTTCTCATATTTTATGTGTCTAATTATAACAAATAAATTATATTTTGAACAGGCGTGTGTTTGTGATAGTATATATGTATAACTTATTATAAATTTATATATATGCATATAAAATTTTGTGGGGCAGATCGTGGAGTGACTGGTTCTTGTCATTTACTCCAGA
>CAZRUM010000033.1:0-9262 GCA_964603435.1 uncultured Gammaproteobacteria bacterium
CCTAGAAAATCATAAATCTGCCCCATCCAAACAGCATCACGTTTTGCCAAATAATCATTTACAGTAATAACATGAACACCTTTTCCTGCAATAGCATTTAGATAAACCGGTAAAGTCGCTACCAAAGTCTTACCCTCACCAGTACGCATTTCAGCAATCCGTCCGCGATGCAAAGCAATACCACCAATAAGCTGTACATCATAATGACGCATACCAGACACACGTCGGGCAGCTTCGCGTACAATAGCAAAAGCTTCGGGTAAAATGTCATCCAAAGTCTCATTAGATTCTAAGCGTTTTTTAAATTCTATGGTTTTACCTTTTAGCTCTTCATCTGACAAGGCAACAGACTGTTTTTCTAAATCATTAATACTATCAACGATTGGTTGAATTTCTTTAAGAGTTTTTACATTAGGATCACCTAAAATTTTATTCAAAAATTTCATAATTTTTATTTACTTTCATTGTCATAGCTCTAGTGAGCGACGACGTGTACGGCGCTTATTATAGCAGGAACACTGCCTTTTGTCCAGCTTGACAGAGTTATAAAAAAATACTATATTTTAGTCAACAAAACCGCCCTTTTTCAACAGCCTCCGGGGAGAATTATCATGCAGATGTGCCCCAAATGCAAAACGGACGCCCATGGTCGGCTCTGCCACACCTGTGGATGGGACAAGCACACGACTCCGAGAGGAGCCATTCCGCCGGATTATAGATCCGGAATGCCTGACGTCCAAGGTGTGGCCGGCAAGACCACTGTGCCCTCTGGACACGAAGGAACTGAAATTGCCCACATGCGATGATCTCTTTCATTAGACTGAGTCGTGATGGACTCGTCCCCACCACCATGACTCACCACCCTCTCAACCTCCGCGTCGAACTACCTAACATTTGACTCCTTGCTCGAGTCGGATGGGGTAAATAGAAACGCTGAGGTCCCCATCTAAAATAATACACCCTCTCCGACGTTACATCGGAGAGGGTGTTTTTTATAATTATATTTTTATTATTTTTTAAAATATTTATCAACAGAATCACTCCATCTGTTAGTATCTATATCATGTGTTAAATCAAGCAACATTAAACCAACACCCAATTGATCTTCATTTTCACGTTTTACAAATTTTCTAAAATCAGGAATTTGTTTTTTAAATTCTTCAAAAATCAAATCAGCAATTTCTGAAATACTCAACTTAGGATATCCATTTTTATAATCAAATATTACACGGGCTATATATCTAACAGCTTCATCTCCAGATCCAACTTCTCTAAAAATATCTTTATTAGAATATACAACCTCTGCCAAAGTCATTATTCTTAAAATATCATCTGGGGTTATTTTTTCACCTTCAAAATTATAACTTTCTCTTTCTGACATATATTTCTAATTTCTCAATTACTAATTACTTTATTTCTAAAAAAAATTTCGTACTTTCGTATTTTTCGTATTTCGTATGTTTTTTACCCTTGATACCCCTTACTATCACGAACCTCTTCCTTATCAATCTGTTCAGATTTACCTTTCATTTTCTCCAATTCTACTTTTAAATGATCCCTTACTTTATCAATCGCTTTGTAAAGATCTTCGGCTTGTTTTTTTAAATTTATATTTTTACCAGGAATTTGAAGATTAAACTCCGCAAAATAAATCTTACCTTTGTTGTGATGATGGGACTCCATTCCAATTATTACATCTATACCTTGGATATTTTCAAAATAATTTGGCAGATCACTGGCTTTGTCTTCTACATATTGTTTTATAGCGGCAGTCATTTCCATTCCTACTATTTGTGTATTTATGTACATATATAAATCCTGAGTGAAGCGAAGGATCCCGTCTGAGAACCTCGCGCATTAAAAATAAATTGTTTTTAAAAAAATATTATTTTACTAAAACGGGATTCTTCACCCTTTCTTAGGGTTCAGAATTAGACGATTTGTACTTCCTCCTCGATCTCAACACCAAACTTATCTCGCACGGCATCTTTGACTTCGTTTATAAGATTTATTACATCTTCAGCTTTGGCATTGTCAAAATTAATTATAAAGTTAGCATGATCATCGCTAATTTTTGCTCCACCAACTTGCTTACCTTTTAATCCTAAATTATCTATCATCCAGCCAACTGGTACTTTTCCATATTTTTCTAAAATATTTAAAATCTTTTCTTCTGTGATAATATTTTTAAACTTTGCCTTTTCTTCTTCATTTTTTATTACATAATTTTTAAAAGCACAACCAGCTGAAGGAGATTTTGTAGGCTGACCACAAGTACGATATTTTATTTGTTCCATCATTTCTTTTCTACTGTCTAATAAATCCTGTTCGCTAGTAATTTTTCTAAGTTTTACCCAGACACGCAAAATAATATCAGTATTATGTTTAAAAATACTTTCTTTATTGGAAAACTCACATTCTGTTTGTGAAATTTCCAAAATCTCTCCGTCACGAAAAACTTCTACTTTTTCTACGACATCAGCCGTATATTTTCCAGAATAAGCAGAATTACCTCGCACTGCCCCACCAATAGTACCTGGCAACCCCACAGACCACTCCATACCAAGAAGCTTTTCTTTCATCGCAGTCTGAGTCAGTTTTGCCATAGTACAACCAGATTCAACAATAACAATATCATCTTGGATTTCACAACTAGTGTTTTGCATTCTTATTACAACACCTTTAAAACCACCATCATTTACAAGAATATTACTACCACCACCAAGAATAAAATACTCAAGCCCTTCTCCCTGTAGATATTTTAATAATTCTACTAGTTTGTCATTTTCCTCTACAATTATAAAATAATCAGCTGGACCACCAATTTTAAAGGTTGTATTCTTTGACATCAACTCCCCTGTCTTTACTTTGCCAAATTCTTGTAGTTTTTTATATGTTTCGTTCATAATTTTACATTCTAATTACGAATTTGTACGAATTTTCGAATTACGAAATTCTATAGTCATGATTTATAATTCTCTTTATCACCACACAATCATTTGCAAAACAACCGACAATTGCTAAAGGTAAATTAATTACTTTTAAATATTGTTCCATTTGTTGATATAAATTTTTAGGATAATATCTACCTCTTTTCAATTCAAGAATAATTATCTCTTCATTTTTATTTTTAACAAGAAAATCTAAAAAATATTTACCTACAATTTTATCTTCAATCTTAACTGGAATATAATGCTGTTCTACAAATCTCAATTCTCTTTTAGCAAGCATAATCGCAACAGCCTTTTGAATTGTCTTTTCAGGATGACTTCCTCCTATTTGATTAAATACATCAAACAATGCTCCATTTACTTCAAAACTAAATTCTGGATATACTAGATCATTTCGATGAACTCTATAATTCATACACCCTCCATTCATAAATGAATACCCTTGATTTATACACTATTTTAAGCTATAATTCTTATCGTCTTCGTATTTCGAAAATTCGAACCACGAGGTGGTTTTCGAAATTAGAATGTAAACTATTTATGCTGGAATTATCCGACAATTCAATAATCTATGTCACTCGTGATATTGAGCGTGCCCTGGGTCTTGATTTAGCTACCCCAGGTTATTTTATTATCTCAAATTTTACCCCTTTTGCCAAGAGTGTGGATAACAACAATATTTTGTTGATAGATGAAAAAGAACAACTAGACACCTGGGAGCTCTTACAACACCCGAAAGTGATTGATTATATAAATTCTATAAAAAATGCTTCTGTGTTGGTTTTTAAAAATACCAAACAAATTGAAAGAGCTTGTGATGAAAATAATTGGAAACTTTTAAATCCTTCGGCTGAACTGTCTGATAAGATTGAAGAGAAAATTAGTCAGCTTGAATGGCTTGATGATTTAAAAAAATATTTACCAGACTACACTGTCGGAACTTGCAAAGATGTAAAATGGAATAATGAACATTTTATAATGCAGTTCAATCGTTCACACACTGGATCTGGAACTTTTCTAATTGAAAATGAAAAACAACTAAAAGAACTGCAAACAAAATTCCCCGAACGCCCTACTCGCACTGCCAAATACATTGACGGACCTCTTTTTACAAATAACAATGTCATTGCAGAAGATAAGATTCTCATGAGCAATATCAGCTATCAAATCACTGGCTTAAAACCATTTACAGATAACAAATTTGCCACGATCGGAAATGACTGGACTCTACCTCATAAATATTTGAATGAAAAACAATTGGAAAAATATAATAAAATTGTTAAAGATATTGGTAAAAAATTACAAGTTGATGGTTGGAAAGGATTATTTGGAGTAGATATTGTCGTTGATGACAAAACAGGTGAATTATTCTTGGTAGAAATAAATGCCAGACAGCCTGCTAGCACAACTTTTGAAAGTGAATTACAAAGAGAAAAATCATCTGGAGGAAGTCTTAGTATTTTTGAAGCACATTTACTAGGTCTACTAGATTTAAATATTAAAGATAATCTAACTGAGATAAAAAACGGCGCACAAATAGTACAGCGAGTAACAAAAAATATTCCAAGCCTACACGAACCAAAATACAATAAACGTATAGACATAAATGTTATAAAATATAATAACACCAAACTAAATTCTGACCTGCTTCGTACTCAGACACATTACTCAATCATGGACGGACACAACCAGCTAAATCGTGAGGGACTTAAAATTATTGATTTTATTACTGTCACTCAAAAAGGTAATGGTTGGGACTTACCCCGCGGGGCTATTTTAGCAATAAAGGATAATAAAATTCTACTAATAGAAAGGCAAAAATACTCTCAACATTTTTTTACCCCACCGGGTGGGACAAAAGAAGAATTTGATGAGGATATTTTGGCAACTGCCAAACGTGAAGGAAAAGAAGAAACAAATTTAGATTTTACAATTCCAGAACAAACACCTCTTCATTTCAACGTTAGTGGGCGTGATGAATATTATTTTTTTGCAGAAAATACTTCTGGTAAACTAGAGCTAGGTGAAGAAGAAACAGCAAGAAGCAATGAAGATAATTCTTACGAGCTAGTTTGGGTTGATTTAAAAGAATTAAAAAATATAAAATTATTACCAGAAGGACTAACGGAAAAACTTTTAAAACATTTAAATTAAACCTATGTCAAGAGAACTTGCTACTGCCCACAATGAAGCAATGATGTCTCAAGAAGATTCTGAGTCAAATTGGCCAATTCCATTACCAGAAAAACAGACGCCTGATACTGAAACAACGGAATGGACAGAAAACTTATCCCCCAAAGACTTAGTGACCATACACGTTACCAACACTTTTCCAGACAAAAAAACTATTAGAAGTCATACTGGTTGGGAAGAAAAAACTGGAAAAACTGGGGCTGTGCGAGATACTGTTCATTTTACATTAAACCATACTGTGGTAGAAAGTCATGGGGGCATGGATGAAAAAGAAAGGGGTAATTGGACCCAGAGAAACTTTGTTGTATTATCTCCATTTGAAAAAATTGATAGGACACAAATAAAAAACATGCTACCAGAGGATACTTTTATAGTAGGAGATTTTCAAATCCCAAATGGCTCACACATACTAGTTGATTGGCAATCATTACCAAAACTGAGAGAAGAAGAAATTATAGATGACAAGACAATGAAGGAATACACACAAGTTCTTATAGATACGAAAAATTCAACAGACAAAGAAATTACAATGGAGAAAGACGGAGTGACCTATATAATATGTGATCTTGGAAAAGGAAATTTAAGAACAAGGATTGTGCAAGAAATGAAAGAGATGAATTATAAAGTACAAGAAAATGATAATCTTTTTGAAGGTATCCCTTATGAAAAATTTTGTCAAAAATATGGACTGACTACTGAAATGAAACTACATGAACATAATGATGAAATTCAAAGTGAAAACATTGGAACAAGAATATCATTTTTAAATGATACTGGATTATTTTTAAAATTAATTTCATTAGTTAAACTTTCAGAAAAAGCAACTACCAAACCTGAAAAAGAAAACTTACATTCAAAAAAATACATAATCCTAAATATTTTGGAAGAAACGAAAGAAATACAATCTATGATAGAAAAATTACCAGAAGAATATAGAACAAAAAAACAACTAGAAAAAAGATTCCCTAGTGAATTAAAATTAACAGAGTGGTCTTTGATAAACCTAGCCCAAAAAATAAATGATCCAGAAATAAAAGAAGAACTTTTGAAAATAGCTGAGCAAATAGCAAATTTAAAAACTGAAAAATACCCAGAAGGCGAAACTGATTTTGATTATGTTATAAATAAATTGGATAGAAATTTTCAATATTATTTTGTAAATAAAATTGCCAATCTTTTTTATAAACCACAGAAATCAAATTTTGACTTTTTAGAAGTTCCTATTGAAGAATTAAAGTTTTTTATTCAAAGAACTGTAGGCATGAAGAATATTCCTGAAATACCAAAGGGGGGACAGACTAAACTAGATAAACTGTTTAAACGTTTTAAGCAGGCTATTAATTTAACAGCTGATAAAGAATGGTCTGATTCACAAATCTCTGAAGGATTAAAGGGGGTAGCAAATTTAATAGAGTAAAAAAAACATTATGACAAATAAATCTTTATCACAACCAACCCTAGACTTAATTAATGATTATCAAAATTTAGAAATTGGTGGTAAAAAAATAAATACACCATATTTTAATAATTGCCGATCTCAAGTCCGTGCTGGGCTTAGAGTTCTAATTGGAAAAGGTACTCCTAAAGATATTGCTGAGGAAGCGTTGATTTTATCTTTGCGAGAAAAAGTAGAACTAGACAAAATGAGTGGTGAAGAAATAACTAAATTTCTAGTTGATCATAATATTGGTATTGATTGCTCTGGTTTTGTTTATCATATTTTAAATACTGAATTGAAATCACAAAACAAAAAATCTTTGAACAAAGTTATCAGACGACCTTGGGTAAAAAATCCTTTACGAAAAATGATTGCTAAATTGCGTAGTGTAGAAAATACTGGTGTATCTACTTTTGGTAATCCTGCAAACTCTACTAAAGTAAATTTAGATAATATACAACCTGGAGACATGATTACTATGATAAATACCGGAAGTGATCACAATATCCATCATGTTTTGCTAGTTTACAAAATTGAAAACAAAACTATTCACTATGTGCATTCTTTCAAATACAGTGAGGACGGACAATACAATCACGGTATAAAAAAAGAAAGTCTTGAAATCACAGATCCAACTAAATCCCTACTGGAACAAAAATGGCAAGAACCACGGATGCTTGAGCATGCCAGACAAGCGCAAGAATTAAAAATAGTTAGAATAAAATAATAAAAACAGCAAAAAAGTCTTATTTTAAGGCTTTTTTTAATTACTTGAATTTTTAGGCTTTTTCTGCTATTATTAATGCACAAATATGACAATATCCATAGAATCTCTAGATCTACTAAAGACAGCCATTTTTTATGCTCTGTCTGCTTGTGTTGTCTCATTTCTCTGGGCACCCCTACTAATCAAGCTTCTCTATAAATTTAAAATAACTCGTCGGGCAGAATACGATGTTACTCTAAATGTAAAAACCAAAGCTGGCACCCCTATCATGGGGGGTCTTTTGATTATTATTACTGTGGCAGCCATTACCATGCTTTTCAACTGGGAAAGAAAGTTTACTTGGGTCCCAATTGCGGTGATGCTCTTGGCCGCTTTACTTGGTGGAGTAGATGATATTCTAAATATCTATGGACACAAAAGAAGAAACAGAAAAATAAAACAAATTTTAAAATTAATAAAAGTTCACAAAGATTGGAAAAAGAGACTCTGGTTAATTATTACTTTACCTTGGTCAGCTTTCAAACGCACTTCTCTCTGGCTAGGCAGTCACCCCGGTAAAGGTGTTCATGTCCATGAAAAACTACTTTTACAATTTGCGGCTGGAGCAATTTCAGCTTGGTGGATTTATTTCAAACTTGCCGAACATTGGCGCGAAATTTATATTCCTTTTGATGGTTTTGTAAATATTGGCTGGTGGATTATCCCACTTATCATTTTCTTTGTTATGCTCACCGCGAACGCTGTGAATGTAGCCGACGGTATGGACGGTCTAGCTGGTGGTTCACTTATTATTACTTTTTCTGCTCTTACCATTCTCTCTTGGCTCAATGGTTATCATGAAATCACAATACTTAATGCTACCACTGTCGGAGCTTTACTTACTTATACTTATTTCAATGTAAAACCTGCGAGATTTCAAATGGGTGATGTGGGTTCGCTAGGCTTAGGAGCCCTACTAGCTTTCAATGCGATTGTTATAAACAAAATGCTCTTACTCCCCTTTCTCGCTTTTATTTTTTATCTAGAGCTTGCTACAGTTATTATCCAGGTTTTTGGTAGACATATTTTGGGTAGAAGAATTTTTAAAATGGCTCCACTGCATCATCATTTTGAACTCAAAGGTTGGACAGAAGAAAAAACTGTCACCCGCTTTTGGCTTATTCATGCTGCTGCAGTTTTATTAGGTCTTTGGATAGCTTTGTACTAAATATATGAAAAAAATAATTATACCAGTCATCATCATTTTACTACTAGGTTTTGTTTCTGCTTTGGAAATAATAGAACACACACCCAACACAGTTAATGTTTCACTGTATGAATATCTGAATGATAAAAACATTAGAACACAATATCATAAATATAAAATTTGTAAAAAGTTAACAAATAAAAATGATTGTTTAGATAAACCTCTTTGCACATGGGAAAAATCTTTAGGAATAGGAGATTATACACCTGAACCTTACTGTGTGAACAAAGACTATGGAGATTATACACGCATAAAAAACATGAGTAGAGAATTTCAAAAAGAACAAGATAATTTGTCAGAAAATTTTAAAGAGTCATTATTGTAATATGTCAAAAGAATTCAAAATCACTCTACTTATAGTTCTAATGTTAGGTCTTGGTATCGTACACTATTCATTTACAAAAAATTGCTCCGAAGCTGACTCACTTTCATGTGAAAGCTCCTCCATATGTAAAACAAAAATTACCAGAAATGTAGAGGATAGGATAAGAAAAAGACATGAGGAAAGAGAAAAATGTATAAAAGAAAATGGAGGAAACGATTTAAAATGCCCAGGAAACATTACGATAACCTCCCCAAAAAATACAGAGACATGCATTCCTAAATACAATTTTTGGACAAGAACAATATGTATCTAAAGTGGAACGAAAAAACTATTACTGATTTTTCTGACGAGAATATTAATTCCCTCTACAATGAGGGTTATG
>CAZRUM010000034.1:0-9234 GCA_964603435.1 uncultured Gammaproteobacteria bacterium
ATCTAATCGAACTAAAATCCATTCATCTAAAATATTGGGGCTTCCATTTGGGTTCAAATCAGCTGTTTTAGAATCTTTATATAAAGCATAAAAAGAAAAAACATTTTTAAACCTCAAAATAATTTTTTTCAAAATCTCATCGACACCTTTTTCAGAAAAACTTAAATCTTCTGCTTTCATTAAAGGTGAGACCAGCATATAATATCTTAAAGCATCTGCTCCATATTTGTTCACCATATCCATTGGGTCTGGAAAATTATTTTTTGACTTTGACATTTTTTGTCCATCTTCTGCTAATACCAAACCATTAACAATTACATTTTGATAGGCCGATTTTTCAAACAAAGCAACAGATAAAACTAAGGTTGAATAAAACCAACCTCTTGTTTGGTCCAAACCTTCTGCAATAAAATCAGCAGGATAACCAATTCCTTTTTCTGGATTAAATATATCTAAATTTTCAAAAGGATAATGTTTAGAAGCATAAGGCATTGACCCCGATTCATACCAACAATCAAAAACTTCTCTAATAATTTCCATTTCCCCGCCACATTTACATTTAAATTTTACCTCATCAATATATGGACGATGTAAATTAAGTTCATAATTTTCATTATGAGGCAATTCGAAATATTCGAATTCACTCCATTCTGAATTATCAACTCCTTTACTTTCTTTAAGCCACAAAAGAGATTCTTCTTTGTTTAAATATTGAGCTCCTGCAATCATTAGCCAATAAGGTCTTTCGTGCGTAACGAAAAGTATTTTTTTATTTGAATGTTTTTTATCTACCTCAGCCAAAAAACCACCTATTTTTTTCTTTACATCACTGAAAGACTCCCCCTTTTGTGGCCCCTCATCAAAATATCTATCTAAATCGTAAAACAAATCTCCGCATTCATTATAATGCTTTCCTTCCCAAACTCCTGAATTTATTTCTCCTAACCTATCTTCATATTCTATATTTTCAATATCTAATTCTTTAGCTAAAATTTCAACTGATTCTTTTGTCCGAGCAAAAGGAGATGAAATTATTAAGTCAATTTCCTTGTCTTTCAATTCCTGAACTGATTCCAAAACTTCTTTTTTCCCTTTTTCTGTTAAATGATGAATCTCATGGTTAGTTGAGGAACAAAGTTTTTCAACATTATTATCTGCCTCTCCATGTCTCATCACATAATAATTGTTACCACTTTTAGTTTTCTTTTTTAAGTCATCTAGAGATCCGATCACTTCCACTTCTCTACACTTTTTACATTTCCAAACTGGCAAAGGAGCCCCCCAATATCGTGAGCGAGAGACTGACCAATCCACCATCCCTTCTAACCATTTCCCAAACCGTCCATCCCTAATATTTTCAGGAACCCATTTTATTTTTTGATTTTCACCTATAATTTTATCTTTAATTTTAGTTGTCTCTAAAAACCATGAAAAAGTTGCATAATTCAAAAGAGGTGTCTCACATCTCCAGCAATGCGGATATGAGTGTTCTATTTTTTCTTTTGAAAAAAGTAGGTTCTTCCCCGTTAAATATTTTATAATTTCAACATCAGTTGCTTGGTGGTTTTCTTTTGGTTTTACTTCCATCCCTGCAAAATCTTTTATTTCTTTTTTGAATTTTCCCTCTTCATCAACATGATGAACAACTGGAATATTTTCTTTTTGTGCTAATTTTAAATCATCTGAACCAAAAGCTGGAGCCATATGAACAATTCCTGTCCCTTCTTCCATATCAACAAAATCCGCTCCATAAATCTTCCAAGCATTATCCCACTGACCAGATGTAAGTTTAGAAACGTCTTCTCTCCCATTACAATTTGGATCCTCCTTCGCTGAAGCTACGGAGGACGAATAGTAATCAAAAACAGGTTTGTATTTTTTACCGATTAAATCTATACCATTAATATCTTCTACTATCTCATACTCATCATCTTTAAAAACTTCTTCTAATCTTTCTTTGGCCACAATAAATATTTTTCCTTTTTCACTTTTATTTTTTATTTTGCTATAAACAATTTTGTTGTTTATAGCAAGCGCCATATTCCCAGGAAGTGTCCAAGGAGTAGTCGTCCAAGCTAATACAAAAGTATTGGGTTCGCTTTCCAATTCAAACTTAACCACAACCGACAGATCCTTAATATCTTTATATCCTTGATTAACTTCAAAATTTGAAAGTGTTGTCCCACATCGTGGGCAATAATGCATTGACTTAAACCCTTCATAAATCAATCCTTTTTTATAAATCTCCTTAAATGACCACCACACTGATTCTGTATAAGTAGTGTCCATCGTTCTATATGGTTTTCTCATATCAACCCATCGCCCCATTCTTGGTATTATCTTTTCCCAATCTTCAGCGTAACAAAGCACTCTTTGGTTAGCGGTTTGATTGAATTTTTCAATACCAAAATCTTCAATCTCTTTTTTACTATCAAGACCAAGTTCCTTTTCAATTAAATTTTCTAAAGGCAAACCATGGCAATCCCAACCCCACTTTCTAATCACTTTCTTACCATTCATTGTTTGATACCGTGGAATAGCATCTTTAATTGTCCCAGCTAAAATGTGCCCAAAATGTGGGGTTCCTGTCGCAAAGGGAGGTCCATCATAAAATACAAATTGTCCATTAGGAGCATCCCCGCCTGTCCGGCCGGCAGGCTTTTCTTCCGACTTTTTGAAGGTATTAGATTTATTCCAAAATTCTAAAACCCTCTCCTCATTTTTCGCCACTTCAGATTTTTGTTCGTCATTAGTCATAAAGAAAATATTAACATAATTCTAATTTTGTTTCTATCTTACCCAAAAAGAAAAACCCAAAGATCTTTTGCAAGCGACCTTTGGGTTTTGTTTAACATTAAATATAACAGTTAAACGCGTCTTCTTGGGAACGGGTTTTCCTTTAAAACCTTCATATCCCTACCGCAACAACGATTACCCTCTCCACATTTTCCGGAAACCACACAGGCCGTCGAAAACATCCCTTGTAAGGGCGAACCTTCGCCAAGTTGTTCCCTTAGGGATCTGGCCAGATGGTAAATTTCCTCTTGAGCACACCAGCACAACCGTTTACCCAACTCATGGGTAGTAGCATTGTAAGAAGCACTCTTTTCATAACCGACCATGGCCCCATAAGGAGCTAAAATTGTGGACAGTGACTCCGGCAAACTTTGACTAATGTCTCTCCAATGATTGAACACCTCTAAAGCTTGTTCTTCCAGACTCAAGCTCCCCAAAATGGGAGGAAGATAAAAATTTCCAGTCCACTTCGGTTGACTTCGCCGAATAGTCCGATGCCGTTGGTCCTGTCCCATTGTAGCAACAGAAATCTCCACAACAGTCTTAATTTCTTCAACGTTATTGTCCATATATCTGGGCAAGAAGTGAAGCAAATCAACTGGATGTAAATCCTCAGGCCTTGGTTTAATGAACAAGTCCTCATTACCGGAAGAAATCAAATCCAGTTGTGGTTCATACAGCAAGCCACTTTCATCACGAAGAGGTAAAACTGTTTTTTCGCTATCACCTCTCTGTGTAAACATAAATTCAAGTTCAGGCCATTTCCCGACAACAAGGTCCCTCATCTGTTTAGTGGCATCTTTCATGACCGGCGACCAAGCTGATCGATACATTGCAACCAATACAGAAAGATTAATAGTGAATTCCAAGCCTGTCGGGAAAATCACTGGGACAAACATTCGCAATTGCTCTTGAGCGATTTTAGGAGAGTTTTGCTGCCGATATTTTTCGTTAGCATTAGGCCTCTCTTCCTTGATAAACTCATCCGCTCTGGTTGTCGCCTTTTGAATATTATCCTTATAAACGGCTATGCTACCCTTAATGTAATCAAGGATGCGTTGCTCATCAAAAGCGTCCACATGCCAGAAGTTTCTGACATATTCTATCATCTGTGAATAATCCGGTGAGCTGAACATCTGAGCGCAAAACCTACCAGACCGTTGATCTGTGTTGCAAAAAGTACTTGCCAAATGTAGCCCAAATGTTACATCTCCGACAGCAATACCCTCCACAAAAAAGGTAAAGTTAGTGTGTTGGATTGTTGTATGATGACCTGTTTTAAAAACAGCCCCCTCAACACTAATCGTCCTTCCCCACTCAGGCATCTGATCCTCATAACAACTGAGAGCCGCATGGGAAATTGATTCCATAGGTGGATTAACCATCCAATTTTTCAAATAAAATTTCATCTTTCTACCTCCTTAAAAAATTATATCCAAAACATTTTTGATTTGTTGCCAAACTTCTTCCTCTGTAAATTTGGCATCAATAACACAAAAACGGTTTGGTTCTTTCGTTGCCAGATGCAAGTATCCTCGTCTTAAATCTTCGTGAAAAGAAAGTTGCTCCTCTTCAAACCGAACTTGAGTTCGATCCCTTCCTCCACTATTAATTTGAGACCAAGCGCGAGACAAGCCAAGTGATGGTGGTAAATCAAGTAAAAATGTAAGATCTGGAATTGGAACTTCAAACATTTGGTGAAGCTCTCTCAAATCTACTTTCAAATTCCGTGCAGTACCTTGATATGCAAAAGTTGAATCAAAGTATCTATCACAAAGAACAACATCACCTCTTTCTAAAGCGGGTCCAATTACCCATTCTATATGCTGAACTCTATCTGCCAAAAAAAGCATTAACTCTGCTTTAGGGACCAACTTTTCACTATTTACTGATTTAAGAATCTTGCGAATTTGACCTCCAATTTCTGTTCCCCCTGGTTCACGAGTGATTAAACACCTGTATTCTCTTTCCTCCAAATACTGAAGTACATTTTTGATTTGAGTTGACTTACCAGAACCTTCACCACCTTCAAAAGTAATAAATATCATCTTCTCGTCTCCTTTTCCTATATTATTTACTGTTATATTCAATTTTCAAAAAATACAATCTAAGGTTATTTATACCTGAAATATTTTTTTTATCAATAAAAAATCGACGTCCCCTCCAAGACATCGATTAAACTTCAAGCAAAAGAGAATGGCTCAGCAAAGCTGAGCCATTCTAATTTAGATTAAAAAAGCGAAAAATTTATAAACAACTTTTCTTGGGGAATGGACGATAAAAAATAAATTTGGTTATTTTTTATTCTCCCCTTGAAAAGTTGTTTATAAATTTTTCGCTTTTTTGTCCAATTTATTTAACCTCTACTCCCATACTTCTCGCTGTCCCTTCAATAATCTTCATTCCTGCTTCTACATCATTAGCATTCAGATCAACCATCTTTGTTTCTGCGATTTCTTTAACTTGATCTTTGGTAATAGTGCCTGCTTTTTTAATTAAATTTTTTCCAGAACCTTTTTTCTGTCCAATCGCTTTTAATATTAAACGAGAAGCTGGAGATGTTTTTATTACAAAGTCAAAACTTCTATCTTCATAAACAGAAATAACAACAGGAATAATATTCCCCATCATTTCTTTTGTCTTTTCATTAAATTGATTAACAAATTCACCGATATTAACACCTGCTTGTCCAAGAGCTGGTCCTAAAGGAGGTGTTGCGTTAGCTTTGCCTGCATTAATTTGTAATTTAATTTTTTTAACTACTTCTTTTGCCATTTTATATTTTCTTAACTTGTAATGGATCTAACTCAACTGGTGTCTCGCGACCAAACATTGACACCATCACCTTAATCTTTCCCCTCTCTTCATCGATTTCACTTACTTTTCCTTCTGTATCTTTAAAAGGCCCATCTATCACAATAATTAAATCTTTTAACTGGATATCTATAGAATGTTTTGTTGAATCAGAATTCATTCTTCGCCTTAATTCTTTCATCTCTTCTTCATCTACAGGCACAGGATTAATGCCAGCCCCCACAAAACCTGTTATTCGTGGAGTATTTCTAACCACATACCAAGAATCATCTGTTACAACCATATCCACCAAAACATAACCAGGGTAAATTTTTTCTTCAATTTCAACTCTCTTACCGTTTTTAATTTTAATCTTTTTTTCCATGGGAACTATTACATCAAAAATCTTATCCTCCATACCAAAGGAATCTATCCTTTGTTTAAGATTTCGAACCACAGCATTTTCATACCCCACATAGGTGTGAACTGCATACCAATTTCTTTTTGCATTTGCTTCTTGTTTTGGCATTTTTTTATTTGAAGATAAACTCGTCTAAACCAAGTGAGAGAATAAAGTCAAAGAATCCCAGAAAAGCTGCTGTCAATAATGACACCACGATTACTATTACAGTAAACCAAATTGATTGCTTTTTAGTTGGCCAAGATACATGTTTTAATTCACCTCTTGTATCTTTTATATAATTTATAAGTTTATTCATCATACCTTTATATTACCTGATTTCTCCTAATTAAAAAAGCCCAAATGGGCTTTTTTATTTACTATAATATTATCCCCTAAACTGACAAAAGTCAAGCCCAAAAACTTAGGTGTTCGACACCCAAGTTTTATTTTATTTCGTAAGTAATATAAACAATCATCTTAATTTCATTCTCTCCGACTGGAATTTCAGGTACAGCAACATCTCCGCCCATCCCAAAAGCCATGCTTTTTTCCATTACTGCGTATTGAGGATAAGTGTTCCCTTCATTAGAAGAATAATTAACAATTCTCACTAAACTTACTCCTAAATCTTTGGCTAATTGTTTGGCTTTATCCTGAGCTTCTTCAATAGCTTCTTTTCTAGCTTGTCTCTTCAAATCATCTTCATCATCAATTTCAAAACTAAGTCCACTCACATTAGTCACCTCTAAAGCACCTATCCCTGCTAACACCTCGCCTGCTTTATCAATATTTTCCAATCGAACGGATATGTTTTGGCTCACTTCATAACCAACCAAAACCCTTTCCCTATCTGGAATTGGACAGTTTATTCCAAAACAAGCTATTTTTTCATTCTGCCATTCATATCGTGGGTAGATATTATAACCTGTTGTTTTGATGTTTTTTTCATCGACTTCAGATTGTTTTAGAAAATCTAAAACATTATTCATCTTCTTCGTCACAACTGTTTGGGCTTCTGAAACCGTTAAAGATTCTTCTTTCACAGAAAAACTAAATTTCGCGATATCAGGCACAGCAGAAACTTCCCCTTCCCCTTGTACATTAATAGTATTCCTTGCAACAATATCTTGACCAATAAATTTATTCTCTTTCAAAACTCCATAAGTTTTTACTAAAAAAAACAAAACTAAAACTAATAAAAAAACAGAGAAAAGTTTTATAATAGACCCTTTTTGACATAAATCACAAATACTATTTGTTTTTTCTTGTTCCATATAATTTTTTATTTACTTTATTAAATACTAATTTTTAATTAATAGCCTAAGCCCGACCAAAGCTCCACAAATTGCTATCGCATACCTTGCTATATTATACACGTCGTTAGAGATATTTCCATAATACGGCTGTATGATATACACGACGATAATTGAAAGTACAAGAATCAAACCCAATAATCTATTTTTCATATTTATTTAATTTATTAAATATTTTAAATGGGTGCCTAGAGAGAATTGAACTCTCGTCACTGCCTCCACAGGGCAGAGCTTTACCACTAAGCTATAGGCACCATATATTTTATTTTCAACAAGTGCCCAGAAGAAGATTTGAACTTCCACGGGAATACTCCCACTACCCCCTCAAGGTAGCGCGTCTACCAATTCCGCCACCTGGGCATAAATACAAAAATAGTATATCACTATAAATTATAAAATAAAAAGAGCCGGGTTCGCCAAAGGCGAACCCGGCTCTTTTTTAAAAGTTTATTTTTCTTTTTCTTCAATTTTCACTTCTTCTTTTACTTCTTCGATATTTTCTTCTTCCTTAACTTCTTGTTCAACTTTCTCTACTTCTACTTTTTTAGCATCTTCTTCAACTTTAGTCTTTTCCTCCTCTTTCTTAATCCTGTCCGCCTCAGCAATATCACTTTTAGTTGAAAGATCAACCATCTTCATTTTTCTCATCTGTCGTCGAATTTCTCTCGCCACTTTTTCACGAATAAAGTAAAGTTTTGATCTTCTTACTCTTGACCTCTTTACAATTTCAATTTTATCAATAATAGGTGAAAATAATGGGAAAATTCTCTCCACACCAATCCCACTGGCAATTTTTCTCACTGTAAATGTAGCCCCTGCTTCATTTCCATGTTTTCTAGCCAAAACCAATCCTTCAAAGGCCTGCAACCTTGTTTTTCCTTTTTCTTGAATTTTCACCCAGACTCGTACAGTATCACCAGCTCTAATTCCAAGCTTTTTTCTTTCTTCCATATTAACTGGCGAAAATTGGATTGTTTCTGATTTCATAAGCCGAACTTTATCACAAATTACGGTGTTCCGCAATAAATTTTAAGGCATTTTCAAAATCATTAGGTAAAGGTGCTTCAACTTTTATCATTTCTCCACTCAATAAAATAAACTCAACCGAAAAAGCATGTAGAGCCACTCTTTCAAAACCCAAAGCAGATTCCCTCTTTGGGGCATATAATTTGTCTCCAACCACAGGGTAATTAATGGCTTTCATATGCACCCTGATCTGATGTGTTCTGCCTGTTTTTAAATTAATTTCTAAATATGAAAAATCTTTATTTTTCTGTAAAACTTTGTATTCTGTAATGGCTTCTCTCATCTTTCCCCTTGCCCCTCGTTGTGCCGACCACAGACGAAAATCTTTTTTATTTTTTCCAATTGGTCGGTCAATCATTCCCTCATTTTCTTTCATAGCCCCCCACACAAATGCTCGATAAATCTTCTTAACTTCTCTCTTCTTAAATTGCTGTTTCAAATTCAAAAAAGATTCCTGAGTTTTTGCAATTATCAAGACACCACTGGTTTCTCTGTCTAAACGATGGACAATCCCTGGTCGTTTTATCTCTGTGCCACCGTGCCCGTCCGTAGGATTAGGGTCTTTTAAAATCAATGACTCACCAACATTTTCAGTTTCAGAATAATTTTCTAAAATCCAATCACATAAATTTGACTCTTTAGTCTTCCCGTCCGAATGCACCACTAAACCAGCGGGTTTATTTATTACTAAAATATCTCCCCCTTCAAACAATTTTTCTATTTGCATTCTTTATTTTTACCATAAAGATAAAAAAAATGCTTAGATTTTTATTGATTTATAGTGATAATATTGGTATAAATAGGTTGATTTTAAGTTAAAACTTAATTATCCGTCCCCGTAGTTCAACGGACAGAACGAAAGCCTTCTAAGCTTTAGATGTAGGTTCGATTCCTACCGGGGGC
>CAZRUM010000035.1:0-6155 GCA_964603435.1 uncultured Gammaproteobacteria bacterium
CCGCTAGTGGAATTACTGAAAATATTTTTGTGACTAGTTCTCAGAAGCGCGCGATAGAAGATAACTTTGATAGAAATCATGAACTAGAAGAAATTTTAAGAAAAAACGACAAACTTCAACACATAGAAGACCTAATAAAGCTTTCCAAAAAAGTGAAGTTTTTTTATACTCGACAGCCAGAACCTTTGGGGAATGGTCATGCCCTGCTTTGTGCGCGTGAGTTTTTGGGAGACGAGCCCTTTGCTTTTTCCGATGGCGATTCTATTATTGACGCCAAGGTTCCAGCTTTGAAACAATTGATAAAGGTATACAATAATGTAGGTTCTAGTGTAATTGGTGTACAGAAAATTGAAAGTAAACAAGACATGACAAAATATGGTAATGTTTACGGTAAAAAATTGAAAGACAAGATTTATAAAGTTTCTAAATTTGTAGAAAAACCAAAATTGAAAGATGTCTCACCAGATGGCCTTATTGTTGGTGGGATGAGATATGTTTTTACCAAAGATATTTGGAGTATGCTTGAAAGTCAGAAAAAGGGCAGAAGTGGGGAGATCTGGTTGTCTGACGCAGCTGATGTTCTGGCTCGCAAAAAACCATTTTATGCCTATGAATATGAGGGAAAGTATTTTGATACAGGTAATAAAATTTCACTTTTAAAAACAGCAATTCACTTTGCTGAGAAAGAGGGTCTTTTATGAAAAAAGTTTTATTTTTAGGTTTATTTTTAATAGGGGTTTTGTTTTTTGCCAATCAGGTTAAAGCTGATTTAGTTCATGGGTATTGTGTGTATTATGATGGGGGTGGAGCAAAATCACCGTGTTATAGTGTTGATCTCAATAGTATTGATGCATTGGACTGTGCAGATGCTAACGCATGGCATTCTAATCTTTTTGGTTGTTATGGTAAAGAAAATGATAGCGATTGTGTTCCTATTGATGGTAAAACTTCTAAGTATCTAAGTATCCTAACGAATGAGTGTAATTATGCGAATGAACATCTTAATAGTGATAATAATCTTCTCGAAATTTTGCAGGAGGCATCAAAGAAACTTGTCATAGAAAGGATGAAAAAAGCTCTTAAGGAAGAAATACCAGGGACTTGTTGTGTTCCAAAAGCAAAAGGGGTGGGTAATTGCAGTACGGCTGTAATAAGTGACAAGGTGGATTTAAATACGGTTGTTCAAAGCAGTTTGAGTTCTAGAAATCTTAATCAATATTTAACCTGTGGTTCTTCCAAAAATTATCCTGCAGGAGATCCTCGATATACTGGTAGTTATGAATTTTGGGGAGAATCTTGCAGTTCTGTCAAAGAAGTTATACCCCCTGAAGAATATGTTGCCTCATATCAATTATATACTGAAAATATGAGTCTGGGAGTAAAGTTTGTTTTATCTTCTCGCTGTGGGGCAAAAGCTGTGACAAAATATTGTATCTGTAAAAATGATATGAGTTCTTGTAGTGCTACAGGAGGGGGCGGACTTGTTTTGAAAAGTGAATGCGAGAAGAATAAAGGATCTGATGAAAAGTGTGTAGAAATTAAAGCTGGTGAAGAATGTTCTTCTTTGTTGTTGGAAAAAAAAGAAGATGTAGTAGTTGACACAAGGATTATTCTACCCAGCGGTATTTCAGATTTAAACCAACTGGGTGATAGTAGTAAATTAGCAACTTTAATAGGTAAAGGAATTGGTGTTTTGATGGGGTTGATGGGTAGTATTTTTCTCCTTATGATGGTGTATGGTGGTGTGATTTGGATGATAGGTTCTACTACTGTTGGTGGAGGTGCTACTAAAAAAGATGTGACCAAGGCCAAGGGTATTATTGTTTGGGCCACTCTTGGTATTATTGTTATTCTGTCTAGTTATGCGATTGTTGATTTTATATTCAATATTTTTTAACATTCTAATTACGAAATCCACTTCGTGGTTCAAATTTTCGAAATTCGAAAATTCGTGTAGATTCGCAATTAGAATGTTAATTTATTTCTAAATTTCTTTTTACTTGGTATGTTATATATATTTAAAAACAAAATAATATTCTCAATCCTCATTGGATTTTTAGTCGTGGTTGGTTTTGGTTGTAAAGGTGTTTCTCAGGAAGAAGCCGTTGGTATTCGTCCAGTGACATTAAATTATTGGACGGTTTATGATGACACAAAAGCTTTGCGTAGTTTGGCTAGTGATTTTAGTGCACTTTATCCTCACATAAGTGTAAATATAAAACAGGTGAGAGATGAAGAATTTGAAAATTTATTTGTTAATGCTTTGGCTGATGATGTCTCACCAGATATGATTTCAATTCATGTGCGAGATTTGGCAAAGTATAAAGAAAGATTAGGAACTGCTCCTGCGAGTGTAAAGTTGTCACGTTTGCAAACCCAAGGTCAATATTTTAAAGAAAATATTTTGACTACACAAGAATTGGTTTTGCCTTCAGCTCTTACTCTAAAAGCTAATTTCGTGGGGACTATTTATGATGATGTGGTAGATAATAATAAAATTTATGGTTTTCCTTTGGCAGTAGATACCATTGCTCTTTATTATAATAAAGACCTACTAGATAAGGCTGGTATTCCGCAAGCACCAGAAACATGGGAAGAATTTATGGAGGCAATAAAAGCTACTAGCAAGTTTCGGTCTGACGGCAGTATATTGCAATCTGGTGTGGCTATGGGTACGGCTGATAATATTGATAATAGTTTTGATTTGGTTTCTCTTTTAATGTTGCAAAGTGGTACACAAATGGCCCAAGGTAACAGTGTTGTTTTTGCTAATAGTTTAAATAGTAAGACAGAAAATCATCCTGCTTTGTCAGCTTTACGTTTTTATACAGATTTTGCCCAACCAACCAAAGAAGTTTATACTTGGGGTGATGACAGAGGAAATGCTTTGCAAGAATTTGCTCGTGGTACTACGGCTTTTTATCTAGGGTTTGCCTATGATAGAACCCGTATCAGAGTATTAGCTCCTCAGATGAATTTAGAAGTGGTAAAAGTACCTCAATTAAGCCCAGAAGAACCAGTTAACGTGGCAAATTATTGGGTAGAAGCAGTTGTGAAAAAAGCTAAATATCCAAATGAAGCTTGGGGTTTTATGCAATTTCTTACTTTACCAGAAAATATCAAAAAATACAGCGCAAGTACTGGTCAGCCTTCACCAGTTCGTGCTCACATTGTAGAGCAAAAACTAGATACCAATTTGGCTCCGTTTGCAGAGTTGGTTTTGCAATCCGAAAATTGGTACCGCGGTAGAAATTTCTCCCAAACCAAAGAAGCTTTCACAAGCATGATAAATGGATTTTTAGAACCATTGGAAGAGGGTGAAAATAAACAAGCTAGAGACGCAAATTTAATTATTCAAGCTGCCCGTCTAGTGCAGCAAAGTATGTAGTATGTTTTCAAAAATTAACTCCGACATAATGTCGGGGCAAGTAGATGTAATTCATCGAGGCTTATATAAAAATTATTTATTTATGTTCCATAAGTTCGTTATCAATAAAATGACTAAAATTTTATTTTTAGGTGTGGCTCTGGTGTTTTTGTTTTTGCCGAGTTTTGTTTTTGCTGAAAATAGTTTTCAGTGTTGTGAATATACAAAATTAATGAAGATTACATTGGATGGTGTTAGGTCGACAGATTCTGCAGTAGTTTGGAAAGAGGATTATTCTTATAATAATGTTTTGAAGGGTGTCTATCTAGTAAATTATCCATATGAAAACCCAACATACCCTGGTCGTACTGTCGGACCAGCCTTTGAGGATCATGCCAGTTGTAACGTTGGTAGTGAAGCAAATACATGTGATAAAATTATTATTCGCAACGCATATGGACATGGAACAATATGGACAAAAATTTTGGCTGGATGGACTTGCAAGTCTAATTGGTCTAAATCTAGAATAAATAGGCAATTTAATTGCTTGGATGAAGAAAAAGGAGTAAATCTTCTCAAGAGTCTTAAAATGATAGATCTTGCACAGAGTGTAAAGAAAAAAAATATAGAGGTTGTAGCAGGAGAAACAAAAAAGTTTTCTTTAGAGAAAGATGAAATTAATAGTTTGTTTGGGGCAGGTACTTCAGATATTATAGAAAGTATAGTGTGTTCAGGTTGTGATAAAAGTTATGTAGAGTTTGGTCATTCCTTGCAATCAAGTAACATGTTTTTATCAGTTAGTTTAGATTCTGCTACTTTTATACAGCAGGAACAAAAAGCAGCTCCTGTTAGTGTATCTTATAATGTTCAAATTAATACTAAGAAAAATGATAAAGTTGGTGTTTTACCTTTGCAGGTAATTTTTGATATAAAAAAAGTAGCTTGCTCTGCAAATAAAGACGAAGTGGAGTGTGGAAAAAACAAAGCTTTTTGTTTTTGGCACTCTGAAGACAAAAAATGTATGGATCGTATGGTTGTTGTGAGTTGTGATGGTTTGTCAGAAAAATACTGTGGCACAGATGATGGCGCTAAGTTTTGTACTTGGAGAGATGGTCGTTGTCTAAATGCTCAGGAAAAAACACTTGCTGATAGAAATGCTGCACCCGAAGGTTGGGAAAAAGGTTTGTTGCCAAAGTGCGCCTATACAGGTACTTGTCGCAATATAAATGATTTATTGGATCTTGTAATTAGGGTTGGTAAGGTTATGCTAGGTCTTATTGGTGCAGTTGCATTTGCTTTCTTTGTGTATGGTGGATTTACTTGGATAATATCATTTGGTAATGCCACTATGGTTAAAAAAGGCCGTGATACAATGCTCGCTGCTGTGATTGGAATGGTGATTGCTCTAGCAGCTTATACTGCTGTAGATTTTGTGTTAAACCTTTTGAATGTGTCATCAGATTTTCGATTTTAAATATATTTTAATTACAAAAATTTTAATAGATTCTCAATTAGAATATAAAATTTATTATTATATCTAGAATATTAAAGATTATGAATAAAATAATTAAAATTTCAGCGCTAGTATTTGTTTTGAGTTTTTTAGTTTTTGGTACAGATGGTGTTTTTGCTGCTGATAGTTGTGATGTTGCGGAATATACTATTCCAGAGTCGATCCCCGCAGATCCTTGGATTTATAAATGTGTAGACGGTGGTAAAGCACAGGGTTGCAAAAAACAAGATGGAACAAAAAGTGAAGTTTTTGTTGTGCCATACAAACTCAAAGATACTCCTGTTGGAAAAGCTTGTGGTTATTCTGAGGCACCACCAACCACAGAAGTAGAAGTTGCTGGAACTACTTCTGCTGTCGTGGCTACTACTCCTGCTGTCGTGGATACTACACCTGTCACCACACCTTCTGTCGAAAGCACAGTAAATATAAAATCAATAAAACTTGTAAATCCGATAGATGGTGCTGTTGGCAATGAAAAAGGAACGGTTGATCTTTTTGTAATTTTTGGTCGGATTATAAAAGGTGTTATGGGTATAGTTGGTTCACTAGCCTTGTTAGTTTTTGTAGCTGGTGGTTTCATGTGGCTTACTTCTGCTGGTAGTCCCGAACAAGTAAAAAAAGGTAGTCAAGCCATGATTTGGGCGGCTGCTGGTATCTTGGTTATATTCGCCAGCTATGCTATACTTACTATGATTTTGGATGTGTTTGGTGTGAAGGGTGGTTCAATTTAAAGTAGTTAAAAACTAACATACAAAATATTTAATTTTTATCCCACATAGAAAGGGGGTGACAAAAATGTTATTAAAATTAGCAAAATACAAAGTAGTATTTGTAGTAATCTTTACTCTAATGCTTGGTCTTATGATGAGTCCAGCTTTAGCTCAAGATACTTTTGGATTAGATCCTATTAAAGGGGAAGGTGATTTTGCAGCCGAAGAAGGTCTTGCTCTTGGTGATCAAGATCTTGTTACGACCGTTACCAGTATTATCAATGTCGCCCTATCACTTCTAGGTATCGTAGCTGTAGTTATTATTCTAGCTGGTGGTTTCAAATGGATGACAGCTGGTGGTAATGAAGAAAAAACTACTGAAGCTCGCAAACTAATCTTTGCTGGTATCATCGGTTTAGCTATTATTATGTCAGCTTGGGCTATTGCTCAGTTTGTTATTGATAATCTTGGAAAAGCTACTGGTGCAACTGGTTACGCTGGTTAATATGATTTAACTTTCAAGGCAGGATAATTAAACCCGATTGGGCTATCCTGCCTCTCAGTT
>CAZRUM010000035.1:6255-9157 GCA_964603435.1 uncultured Gammaproteobacteria bacterium
TTTAACTTTCAAGGCAGGATAATTAAACCCGATTGGGCTATCCTGCCTCTCAGTTAGTTTGTATAGAACATACTAATTACGAAATCCACTTCGTGGTACGAATATTCGAATTTCGAAAATTCGTACAGATTCGTAATTAGAATGTAAGTCTAATAAATATTTTTTTAAACAATTTATACTTAACCCTAAAAAGAAAGGGGGTGACAAAAATGTTATTAAAATTAGCAAAATACAAAGTAGTATTTGTAGTAATCTTTACTCTAATGCTAGGTCTTATGATGAGTCCAGCATTGGCAGCTCTAGATGACGCTTGTACTTCTAATGCTGGTTGTGATCTTACTAACGGCGAGAGATGTGATTTGGCTCAAGAAATTTGTGTTGGTACTTTTGGTGTGCCAGAAATACAAGGTTCTGATTTGAAACTGGGTAAAGATACAGATTTTATTAGTACAATTACCCAAATTATCAATGTCGCCCTATCACTTCTAGGTATCGTAGCTGTAGTTATTATTCTAGCTGGTGGTTTCAAATGGATGACAGCTGGTGGTAATGAAGAAAAAACTACTGAAGCTCGCAAATTAATCTTTGCTGGTATCATTGGTTTAGCTATTATTATGTCAGCTTGGGCTATTGCTCAGTTTGTTATTAATAATCTTGGTGAGGCTACTGGTGCGTATGATGTTCCTCCTACAACATAAACATAATAGATTATAAAAAATAAAACAGGATGGATAAAATTCTATGGAGTCATCCTGTTTTCCCTAGATCATATGCAGATGTGGTCTGAGGAAAATATAAATTTTAAATTTTAATTTTTTCAATATGAAAAAGTACCTAGGAATATTTTTATTAATTTTGACCTTGTGTTTTGTTGGTGCTCCCGTGTTGGCGCAAGATGACACAGGTCCATATCTCGGTCTTGAGTATGGTAGGGCTACGGGTCTCGGTGATACTGATGTTCGTATTACAGTGGCGAGAATTGTAAATATTGTGTTAGGGTTACTTGGTATTATTTCTGTTGTTATAATAATTTATGCTGGTTTTCGTTGGATGACTTCTGGTGGAAATGAAGAAAGTGTAAAAAGTGCCCAAAAAACTTTGATTGCGGCTGCCATTGGTCTGGTGATTATATTGTCAGCCTATGCTATTAGCCGTTATGTTCTAACCGCTATGTTCGAGGCTACTACAGGTTATAATTATAATACTATAGAAGGTAATTATTAAAATGTGAAAAAGAAAATATTTTTATTTTTAATATTTTTTTGTCTAGGTTCTTTCTTTCTAGTTGGTTTAGCTTTGGCACAAAATTATGGTATAGATGCTGTGGCGGGGGAAGCTGGTCTTAAATTTACTACCAATATACAAACTCTAATCGGTAACGTCATAGGTGCTATCTTGTCTTTTGTGGGTGTAATATTTTTTGCCTTAATGTTGTATGGTGGTATTACATGGATGACATCCGTGGGTAATCAAGAAAATCAAAAAAAAGCTATTACCACTATAGTTTCAGCTGTCATTGGTCTTATTATAGTGCTTAGTGCTTATGCCATTACCAGTTTTGTATTTGGAGATTTGATAGATGGGTCTAGTATCTCTGGTACTGGAGTTAGTAAAACAACTAGTGATTCGTTTTGTTCCATCGAATGTGGTGGTGATAGTCATTGTCTAGAATATGATAAAAGTTTAATTGGAAATGCTGAATTAGCAGATATTATATTGGATCAAAAAAAATGTCTTAATACCGTAGAAACTAGCTGTGCTGTTTATGGTAAGTGTAGTAGAATAGAAGTATACGGTGAAGATGGAGAGCAAACATCTTCCTGTCCAGCCCCACCACTTTGTTCTGCTGGAGAAGAAACCACTGATTATTGTGCGTGTATAGAAGATCGTGATGGAGATGAAGATGAATGTGCTTTAAGTACTTGTAGTACATGTGTACCACTAGAAGGTTGTGCTGAAGGACCACAGTCTGATAATTATTGTGAATGTATGACATGGGTTGGAGAAACTAGCGAAAGCTGCGCCGAAGCTGCTGATTGTGCCCTTGCGGGAACACCTCCAGAAACATCTTCCTGTCCAGCCCCACCACTTTGTTCTGCTGGAGAAGAAACCACTGATTATTGTGCGTGTATAGAAAAAGGTGAAGAAACCTCAGAGGACTGTTTGGTTACTGATTGTAGTATCTGTGTACCTCCTACAAACTGTTCTGAAGGACAGGCTGATAATTATTGTTTGTGTATGGAAGAAGTCGGAGAAACTAGCGAAAGCTGCGCCGAAGATGCTGATTGTGGAACATTGTGGTGTATGACAGAGACAGAGAATTGTGTGCCGGTTCCCGATGATTCATATTGTCTTAATTTATCACCTCCCGTCATAGGTGAAAATGAGAGAGAGTGTTTGGCGGCTGCTTTGGTATATATAGCTGAACAAGAAAGGCTAGAGCAAGAGCTTAAGGAAGCAGGCTTATATTGTGAAGGCTTGGACGATCCACATTGTAAAAATACTGATGGTTGTGGGTGGGCAGGTTTAGCTCCGTTGGGTGTACCTGCTGTAGCTAAATGTGTATATGGTGTAAGAAAAGATATGTGTGATTCACAATATGCTGATTGTTTATATGCCACACCTTTGCAAGTTTGTTTAAGGGGTTGTGGTGGTGATTTAAGATGTAAATCAGCGTGTCGAGATGAAGCTCTAGACGTAAATACTCCTATAATTCAAGCAGGAGGACAAGATCCTGAATTGGTATGTTGGCAAGGGGAATACGACTGTTATGTCGGTTTATAAACAATTTATCTAATTATATTTCTATGAACAAAAAAATAGTAACGTTTCTAATAATAATTATTGCCATTGGGGTTTTGGGTGTGGCGGGTTTAGCTTGGGCGGCAGACTATGGCACCAA
>CAZRUM010000036.1:0-8987 GCA_964603435.1 uncultured Gammaproteobacteria bacterium
TTTTACTCTTACAAAAGGGGATTTGGAACCATTAGAAAGATTTGCAGAAAAATCAGCTGACAATTTGATTGAAAGCATTAAAAAAGCCAAGCAAGTAACTTTACCTAGGTTTATTTTTGCACTTGGTATCAGCCATGTGGGAGAAGAAACCGGTATTACTTTGGCTAAGGAATTTGGGGCTTTAAATAAAATAATGAAAGCTGGTCCGGAGGATTTGCAAAATATAAATGATGTAGGCCCGAGAGTCGCCGAATCTTTATTTAAATATTTTAGAGATGATGAAAACAAGAAATTGATTGAAGAATTATTAGAGAATGGTATAAGGATACAAAATACAAAACTTACAAAACTACAAAATACAAAATTTAAAGATAAAACTTTTGTTCTTACTGGAAGTTTGCAGACCATGACTCGTGATGAAGCCAAAGATAAGATTCGTGAACTCGGTGGAGTAATTTCTGGCTCTGTTAGTAAGAAAACAGATTATGTATTGGTAGGAGATTCTCCAGGGAGTAAGTATGAGAAAGCCAAAAATTTGGGTGTGAAGGTTATAGATGAGAGTGGATTTGGAAAAATGATTAAATAATACACAAATATAAATTACTAAACAGATCTATAAGGGTCTGTTTTGTACTTGAAAAAAATAGATATCTATGCTAATCTAGTTTTGAAATGGTCTATAACGACCCATAAGGGTCTGATAAGATGGAGGGTGCTATGAAGTGTTTCAATAGTACACATGGCTTTACCTTGATCGATCTGTTGATCGTGGGCGCCATTCTGTCGCTCATTGCGGTCTGCTTTGCGCCGGTCTTCATCAAGTACCTGCGCAAGGACACGGATGAAGCGCCCAGGACGGGTACGGTCGTCAAGGAGGTCTTTGATCAGCACGGCTGCTCTGACGTCGTGGAGGAGGGTGTGCTCGGGATCGAGGATGGTGTCCACCAGGATTCCGTTCCTTCAGCCGACATTTTGCAGTCATTCTTCGATGTCTAGGGTGGTGGCGATTCTTCCCCATCTTCTCCTGAAGCTGAGAGAGAAAAACCCCTCACCAACAAGGAGATCGGGAGCATCTGACAGATTCTAGCTAGAGCTGTTCGGTTCTAGCTCAATTTTCCACGCTCATTAGGAGATTCTCGCCGCATGTGTTCTTCCTGCGGCATTCCCAAAAAACTTTGAATAATCAGAGTTTTTTGTTTGCATAAATTTATTAAACAAAAAAAACCACGATTAAAATCGAGGTTTTTTTGTGGGCGCGTCCTCGTAGATAGAGGACGCGCGAGCTTTGCGATTGGCGAGGGGGAAGGGGTGGTCGTAGCAAATGAGACCCACATTTTTTCAAGCCCTGTGCAACACAGGTCTTTGGCAAGACCACCCCTCACGGTAGTTTAGTTCACACAAGGATGAGAGAAACCACCTCCCTCTACGGCGCTCATTTTGAGTATCGCATTGTTTTTAGTTGTTGTCAAGGTGTGGATTTGCTACTCTTAGCTAAATTTGTTAAAATAGAACTATTATGAAACTAACTCCAGAACAAATTGAAGCTATTGCTCAGTTGGCTAGACTAGACCTAACTGACAAAGAGAAAAAAATGTATGCCGAGCAACTCTCGGTTGTTTTGGATTATATAGAAATGCTAGATGAAGTAGATACTACCGGAATAGAAGAAACTTGTCAGGTGACAGGTTTAGAAGACGTCGTGAGAGAAGATGTGGCACATGAGTGTGATGAAGAAACTAGACAAAAATTAATTGCGCAGTTTCCAGACAAGATGGGTAATCTTTTGAAAGTGAAAGCTGTTTTTACTGACAGTGAAGAATAATTATGAATTTAAATGAAATTACAATCAAACAAGCTCATGACGGTCTAAAAGCCGGGGCTTTTACATCTGTAGATTTGACTGAGGCTTGTCTAAAACAAATAAAAAAACGTAATAAAAAAATTAATGCGTTTATTTCTATTTTTGAGACCGAAGCATTGGAAGAAGCAAAAATGGCAGATGATATGATTAAATCTGGACGTCAGCAAGCTCTGACCGGAATTCCTTTTGCAGTAAAAGACGCTATCAATACACTAGATAGAAGATCTACTGCTGGAGGAAAGATTTTGGATAACTACACTTCTCCATATGACGCAACTGTAATAAAGAATATTCGTGAGCAAGGTGCAGTTTTGATTGGGAAAACTAATTGTGATGCTTTTGGTCATGGTGCTAGTAATGAACAGTCAATGTATGGTCCAGTTTTAAATCCACATAATGAAAAAAAGGTAGCTGGTGGCTCGTCTGGTGGTTCGGCTGCGGCGGTAGCTGATCATCAATGCATTTTTGCAATTGGAGAAGACACTGGTGGTTCTATACGTCAACCAGCTAGTTTTTGTGGTGTTGTTGGGTTTAGACCAAGCTATGGACGCAATTCTCGTCATGGTATTATGCCGATGGCAAGCTCACTCGATGTAGTGGGTCCAATGACCAAAACAGTAGAGGATACAGCTGTGCTTATGGAGGTAATGGCAGGACAAGATGATTTGGACGCTACTACTGTTGGAGACAAAGTACCTGAATACTCAAAAAAACTTGATAGTGTAAATTCCAAATTAAAAATAGGTATTCCAAAAGAATATTTCAATGTAGAGGGAATGGATGAGGAAGCAAAGCAGATTGTTGAAAATAAAATTGCTGAGCTTAAAAAAGATTATGAAGTTGTAGAAGTTAGTCTGCCAATGACAAAATATGCTATCCCAGTTTATTATATTGTTGTCCCTAGTGAAGACAGCTCAAACATGGGAAGACTAGATGGTATTCGTTATGGAGTTCGTGCTAAAGCTAAAAATCTTTACGATGTTTATGCAAAGTCGAGAGCACAGGGTTTTCCAGAAGAAGTAAAACGTAGAATAATGATCGGTACTTATGCACTTTCTGCCGGATACTACGATGCTTATTATAAAAAAGCACAAAAAGTTAGAACTTTGATTATTCAGGATTTTGAAAAAGTTTTTGAAACTGTTGATTTACTAGTCACTCCAACAACACCTTCTCCTGCTTTTGGTCTGGGGGAGAAAAAAGATGATATTTTGGCCATGTATTTGGCAGATGTATTTGTGAGTCCAGCAGCTGTGGCAGGAATTCCCGCTATATCTATTCCGGCTGGAAAAACAAAGTCAGGTTTACCGGTGGGGTTACAAATTATTGGGGCGCGTCTAGAAGAAGAAAAGGTTTTACAGCTAGCAAATCAATTATAATTTAAAATTTATTTTATGCGTCAGGAGGAAATAAAAAAAATGCAAGAACAAGCAAGTAAGGATTTTTCTTATTCTGCTACACAAGAAGTGACAGATTTTCGTCAGCCATGGCGGATTTTTCGTATTATGGCAGAGTTTGTAGAAGGTTATGAGTTTTTATCAAAACTTGAAAATGAAGTAACAATTTTAGGATCTGCCAGACTAAAGGAAGACAGTCCTTATTATAAAATAGCAGTAGACCTCGGTAGGCTTCTGGGAGAGAATGGTTTTACTACTATGACTGGTGGAGGTCCTGGAATAATGGAAGCGGCCAATAAAGGTGCATATGAGGCTGGTGGTGAGTCTGTTGGTATTAATATTCAACTACCGTTTGAACAACGTGTAAATAAGTATGTAAAGAAATCAACCGGTTTTTATTATTTCTTTACTCGTAAAGTAATGCTTACGAGTCCCGCCAATGCTTTTGTGTATTTTCCTGGTGGATTTGGAACTCTAGATGAATTTTTTGAAGTAGTTGATTTGATGGAGCTGGGAAAAATGAATCGTGTACCAATTATTTTGGTAGGAAAAGAATTTTGGCAACCTGTAGTAGAATTTTTGGAAAATAAATCTGCTTCACTTGGTTCTATTTCAGAAGGAGAGATAGAAAAAATACACGTAGTAGATACAGCCGAGGAAGCCTACGAATTTATAAAAGATACAAAAGATAAAGAAAATTTTTGTGAACTTGATCCGACTAGTTTCAAGTGTGATTCGGGTCTTGATTGGAAGATATTTAAAATTATGTCAGAATTGGTTGAGGGTTTTGAATTTGTTTCTACTTTGAAGAAAAATGTTACGGTCTTGGGAACAAAGAGTACCGAACCAGGTGGGGAATATTATGATAGTGCTTATGAGCTTGGTAAACTTTTGGCAGAGAGTGATTATGCAGCTGTGACCGGTGGTGGTCCTGGTACTATGGAGGCAGTGAATAAAGGTGCTTTTGAAGCTGGTGGAGAATCAATTGGTATTAATATGCGTTTTGGTTTCAAAGAGCGAATAAATCCTTATGTAAAGAAAAGTATTGGTTTTCAATTTCCTTTTACTAGAAAACTAATTATCACTGCACCATCCGATGCCTTTGTATTTTATCCTGGTGGTTTTGGAACAATGCACCAGTTATTTGAAGTTTTGACTTTGATGCAAACAAAAAAGATTAAAAAGATGCCAGTGATTTTGTACAATCACAAATTTTGGGAGCCAATGCACAAGTTTATAAAGCAAACTATGATACATGATTTGGAAACTGTAGGCGACGAAGATGATGAGCTTTATCAGATAGTAGATGATGTTGAGAGTATTATGGAATTAGTAGAGGGTAAGTAATCACTATGTTGACTATACCTTTGTTTTATGGTATTTTTATGTAGAATTTATGGAGAGTTCGCATAGTGGTCTAGTGCGCCGCCTTGGAAAGGCGGTATACCTCACGGTATCGAGGGTTCAAATCCCTCACTCTCCGCTATTTTTAGCATAAAATATGGAATACTTTATGGATACATTTTGGTTTTCTTATGTCATTATACCTATATTGATTTTTTTAGCTCGTATTCTCGATGTTTCTTTTGGTACTATAAGAATTATTCTTGTTTCTAAAGGAATAAGATCTTTGGCGGCTATTTTTGGTTTTATTGAGGTTTTAATTTGGCTCATTGCAATTAGTAGAGTAATACAAAATCTGGATAATCCAGTTTATTATATTGCCTATGCTGCTGGTTTTGCGTGTGGTACATATGTTGGTATGTGGGTAGAATCAAAGTTGGCTTATGGATTATCTTTGGTTAGAATTATAACTGGTAAGGACGCCAGTCAGTTTGTTGAATATTTAAATCATAATAACTATGGAGTGACTAGTGTGCAGGCTGATGGTAATGATGGTCCTGTTAAATTAATTTATACAACCGTAAGGAGGAGTCGTTTGCCGGAACTAATAGAGGCAATAAAAAAATATCATCCCGGAGCATTTTTTTCTATAGAAAATGTTCAGGATGCATATGATGCAATTCTTACCAATGAAGAGTCTTTTTGGAAAAGGCATCATAATTTTGGTTTATATAAATTTAATCGTAAAGGTAAATAGTGTGTTAAATAAAATATTTTATTATGAAAAAATTAAAAATCTTTTTTGCCCTTTCTTTTACTATTCTGTTGTTGTCTGGTTGTGGTAGTATTGTTCCAGAAACAAAAGTTCAAGAGGGGAATATAGAAAATATCCCAATACCAAAAGTACAAAATAAAGAAGTTAATTTAAATAATATACCAATAGAAAAAACTATGGAAACAGAGAATAAAAAAGTAAGTGATACAGTGGTATTGCACACTACTGCAGGAGACATAACAATTAAATTGAACGCAGATGCAACTCCAAAGACAGTAGAAAATTTTCTTACTCTTGCAGAGAAAGATTTTTATAACGAAACAATTTTTCACAGAGTTTTGAAAGGTTTTATGATTCAAGGTGGTTGTCCCGATGGTACTGGTATGGGTGGTCCAGGCTACAAGTTTGACGATGAATCTTTTGAAGGTGAATATGATAGAGGTACTGTGGCTATGGCCAATGCGGGTCCAAATACAAATGGTAGTCAGTTTTTTATCATGCATGCTGATGTACCTCTACCAAAGAATTATGTTATCTTTGGAAAGGTGGAAAGTGGTATGGATGTAGTAGATGCAATTGCAGAAGCTGAGGTCAAAATGGGTCTTTCAGGAGAACCTTCAACACCAGTAGAACCTGTAACATTATCTAGTGTAGAGATTTTGTAGTTTGTATTAATAGTTATCAAAAAATCATCCTTTGGGTGGTTTTTTTAATTAAAAAAATATTTTTTAAAATAGTAAAAATGTGCTATAGTATGGTTGTATTTATGAAGTTACGTTTAGATAAAAATATAAAAAATATTTTAAAGAAAATTACTATATCTGTGATTATTTTTGCTTGGATTTTTTCTGGTTGGTCATTTTTAGATATAGGTCTAAATTGGCCACCTGAATTAGACGTGGTTTATGCCAAGGTTGAGTCTTTGGAGGTTCATGATAAGGTAGTTGACTTTACGTTTACTGATGACAATACAGATGAAAATTTAATTATTAAAACTGACAAAAAAACTTATATTGGTTTATCTCGTGGGGAAGTTTATTTTAGTGTCACCAACATAAGTGACAGAGCAGAGTCAATCAACCTCCAAGTTTATTTTCCTCATGATAATGGTGATGTAAAACAAATTGCCAAGTGGACAGAAAATATTCCCTATGAAATATCTGTCCCAGAATATGATGTAGTTAGTTATTTTTGTGAAGAGGGTTGGCAAAAAGATGTAGAGCTTGTTGAGGAAAATTCTAATCAATATAAATGTTACTCTACTGATATAATAAAAAATTGTGATGAATTTGGTGAAAGCAGTGTAGATTGTATTGTAAATCAAGTTCAAGTTGGTTATCATCAAGAAGATAGACAAAAAAGTGATTGGCAGAATATATCATTATCAAAAGATGCTTTGCCAGATAAGTCAGGTTTTTTAAAAAAAGTATTTAAAAAAGAAATAGACAAAAAAATAATTCCAAAAGATTTAAAAATTAAAAAAAGCAGTAAGGGAAAAAGTCATCGCATTGGTTCTAATGAAACCCAGTATTTCAAAATGGATATAGAATTTTTGCCAAATTCTTCTGGAGAATTTTATATTGAAGCTATTGGTGATAAGGGTGGCTATGGACTTTTGGACCCTTGGTGGAGTGGTAGTTGGGAAAAACGTAAAACAATTACCATTGATTACACTAAGGTCGAAGGTGACCTTTCAGATTTTCCAGTACTTATTGATTTGTCTTCTGATGCTGATTTGGCTGCCGATGCTCAAGAGAGTGGTAATGATATTGCCTTTACTTCTTCTGCTGACGTACAATTAGATCATGAAATAGAATATTTCAATAGTACAACCGGAGAACTTCAAGCTTGGGTGAAGGTGCCGGCATTATCTTCTAGTACCAGCACAGTTGTCTATATGTATTACGGTAATTCAACTTGTGATAGTCAAGAAAATATCACTGGTGTTTGGGATAGTAATCATAAATTAGTTCATCATTTAAAAGATGGGGCTACTACTACTGTTGAGGATAGTACTTCAAATAATAACGACGGTACAAAAAAAACAGCTACTGAACCAATCGAAACAACTAGTGGTCAAATAGCGCAAGCACAGATTTTTGACGGGTCAAATGATTACGTTAAAATAACAAATAATGTTACTCCCACTCCCATATCCTTAACTATTTCTGGTTGGATAAAAAAAGAAAGTGGTGGTAGTAGTTATGAATGTGCCTTGCATAAGGGTTCGTCTGCTACCATCGGTAGTACTGATTATTGGTTGGGTGTAGATATTAGTGATAAGTTGACTGCTACTATTGGTGCTAACACAGGTGTTGGTTGGTCAGCAGGACAAACTACATCTGTAGTAACTTATGGAACATGGTATCATTTGGCAGCCAGCTGGGATGGTACCGTTGTGAAGGTTTATATCGATGGAGAATACAATAAACAATATAATTTAAGTTCATATGGTAACAATATAACCCCTACTAGATTTGGAGCATCGAGTGATGGGTCGAATTATCAATTTAAGGGAGTGGTTGATGAGATAAGGATTTCTGATACATCTAGAGGGGCTGATTGGATTAAAACAAGTTATACAAATCAAAATTTACCAGCTTCTTTTTATGCTTTAGGTTCTGAAGAAGATGCTCCAGTTATAGAAAAATTAAAACAAGTTCATTATCACTGGCGTAATGATGGCGGTTCGGAAACGGTCGCTACTTCTGCAACTGGTGGTGTTGAAGATACTAGCTTGTCATTAAAAACGGGTGATCAAAAAAGATTGAGAATAGAAATATCAAATGAGGGTACGGCTGATTCTTCTGGTACTACTTATCGTTTGGAATATGGAGAAAAAATAAATACTTGTAGTGATATTTCTTCTTGGGTTGATGTTGGGGGTAGTGGGGGTGATTGGGATATGTCGGATTCTACTTATTTAACTGACGGTAATAACACTACTAATATTGCTCCTAGCAGTGGTGGTATGACAGATGAAAATACTACTTTTGAAACTCCTAATATGGCTATCAAAGATACTTCTTCTCAAACAGCGTCTATTTCTTTGGCTACGACTGAGTTTTTGGAAGCTGAATATTCAATTGTTGCTAATAGCTCTGCTACAGGGAAAAATTATTGTTTTCGTTTGACCAATGCTGGTTCAATTACTAATTTTAGTTATGATGTTTATCCTGAAATTAATGTTCCAATAGTAGAACAAGTCCATTATCGTTGGAGAAATGATGATGGTGGTGAAGGAGATGCTTCTTCTGTGTGGTATGACGACTCATGGTCATATCGAAAAAAAATAATTATTGATCATACTAAAGTTGAAGGAGATCATTCAGATTTTCCAGTTCTTATTCATATAGATAGTTCAGAAACAGATTTTTGGAGTCATTGTTCTGGTAAAAGTGAAGTAGTCTTCACACAAGATGACGGCGAAACAAAATTAAAAAGAGAAATAGAAACTTTTGACCATGTTGGTGATGATCTATATGCTTGGGTCAAAATTCCCACAATGGATAAAGATGAGGATTTAGAGATTTTTCTTTATTATGGAAATGGTTCAGCTTCAGAAACAGACGATACTGATACATGGTCTAATGATTATAAATTAGTTTAT
>CAZRUM010000037.1:0-8776 GCA_964603435.1 uncultured Gammaproteobacteria bacterium
GTCTTCATGGTGTAGGTGTCTCAGTTGTAAATGCTCTGTCTTCTGAAGTGAGAGCCGAGGTAAACCGCGATGGTAAAATCTGGGAACAAGAATATAGCCATGGTAAACCAAAGAAAAAAGTTAAAGCCATTGGTACTACAAAAAAAACTGGTACAACTATTTCTTTTCATGCCAACCCAGACGTATTTGAAACCCTAGATTACAATTGGAAAACAGCTATTGATCATTTGCGTCAACAAGCTTATCTTACCAAAGGTGTACATATAAAAATCTACGATGAAAGAACCATGGAAGAAAAAGAACGTGACGCTACGGCAGTAAAACTTCCGATTGCCAATTATGAATTTTATTTTGAAGGTGGTATTGCTAGTTATGTAAAACATATAAATAAAAATAGAGAACCAAAACACGAAAATGTTTTCTATATTGAAAAACAAGTAGAAGATGTAAATGTAGAAATTTCCCTACAATACACAGCCGACTATTCTGAATCTCTTCATGCTTTTGCCAACAATATTACGAATCCGGATGGAGGTATGCATGTAGCTGGTTTTAGAGCGGCCCTGACCAGAACACTAAATAGTTATGCACGTAAAAAAGAAATCCTAAAAGAAAAAGATAACAATCTATCTGGTGATGATGTTCGTGAAGGTCTCACCGCCATTATTTCTGTAAAAATTCCTGATCCACAATTTGAAGGACAAACAAAATCAAAACTTGGTAATCCAGAAGTAAAGCCAGCTGTAGAAAATGTCTTGGCCGAAGCTTTGATGATTTATCTAGAAGAACATCCTCGTGATGGAGAAGCAATCCTAAGTAAATGTATCCTAGCTGCCAAAGCTAGAAACGCTGCCAAAGTTGCTCGTGAGTCAGTTCTTAGAAAAGGTGCTCTTGAAGGCTTTACCTTACCAGGAAAATTATCTGACTGTTCTTCTCGTGATGCCAGTATTTCTGAGCTCTACATTGTGGAGGGAGATTCTGCTGGAGGTTCTGCAAAGCAAGGCCGTGATAGAAATACTCAGGCCATCTTACCTTTGCGTGGTAAAGTTCTAAATGTAGAACGCGCTCGTATTGATAAAATCTTAACTAACAATGAATTAAAATCTTTGATAATTGCGCTTGGTACAAATATTGGTGAGATGTTTGATATAGAAAAACTACGTTATCACAAAATCATTATCATGACAGATGCCGACGTAGACGGTTCTCATATTAGAACACTACTTCTTACTTTGTTCTTCCGTTATTTCCCAGACTTAATCAATCAAGGTCACATCTATATTGCTCAGCCACCATTGTATGGAATTAAAAGAGGTAAAGAGCTAGACTGGATTTACAATGACGACGCTCTAGATACCTACAAAAAAGAACATGGTATCACTGACGAAGATATGAATAGTCAAGAAGATGAAGAAGTGGCAGAAACAAACGAAAACAGCAAACTCGAAAAAGAAACAAAATCTGATAAACCAAAGAAAAAGAAACTTAATATCCAACGTTACAAAGGTTTGGGTGAGATGAACGCTGAGGATCTTTGGGAAACAACCATGAACCCAGCCCATAGAATCTTGAAACAAGTAGAAGTAGAAAATGCCGAAAAAGCTAGCGAAATCTTTGATATTCTAATGGGCAGTGAAGTTGCTCCAAGAAAAAAATTCATACAAACGAATGCGAAGGATGTAAAAAACTTGGATGTCTAAAAAATAAGTCAAACAAAAAACCAGTCACGAGACTGGTTTTTTTAATTTCTATTATTCTAGTCCAGCTAAATCTTCTCGCGCCTTTTTTAATTTTTCCATCTGAGTACTTATTTTACTTTCCAATTTTCCTATTTCTCTTTGATTTGCACTACCACCCTGCATAATATCATCTTCTGACATCATCATTCTATTAATATCTGCAGGACCTAGACGAGCTTTTATTTTTTCTAAAGAAGAATTTAAACTTCCAATCGAAGACTCAAATTGTGGTATCACCACGGTTTTTAAATGTTCTGATTTTTCTGCTTTGGTTATTCTTTCTTCTGCTTCCTTTACCCCAGGGTCACCATCTATTTCTTCCTCTAATTTTTTAATTCGATCTTGAAGTTCAGTTTTTCCTTTCTGATACTCTGGATTATCATAGCCAGCAGTATCAACACCTCCCCCATGTGTATAATTTTGTTGATCCAATCTATCCAGCTCAGCATAAGCCTCCTCTAATTTTTTGTGTAATTCTACAGCCCTTACCACTTGTTCCTCAGTAGGTTCTGGTGGTACCTCAACCACCTGCTCTGCTTCTGCCTCAGCAGATTCAACACCTGGTGTTTCTACCGTCTCTTCTGGACCTGGAGGAACATTTTTAGTTTTATCTCTGCTAAACATACTTCTAGCCCTATCCCCAATTCCTTTAAGCATATGGTGTTATATTACAAATTATATTCATATCGTACCATACCTATATATTTTTGCCAATTTATTTATATATTTACCCACACCTGTCAAGCTTGACAAAAAACCAAATCTATAGTATTATGTAGATATAAATAAACCGGCCTAAGAGCCGTTTTTAGATACTTAAAAATCAATCCTGAGGAGCCTAAAGGCGACGTAAGGATCTTTCGAAGAATAATCCTGTTGAACCACCTAAAATCTAGGTAGTTCACAAATTAAACACTCCGAAAGATTCCTCATTCGCTTGAGCTCATTCGGAATGAACCTAAATTTTATGAATATACTAACAAAAATCAAAGACTACCTCAGTGGTTCTATCTCTGAGATGAAAAAGGTCGTCTGGCCTACCAAGAAACAGACTTATACTTATAGTGGTATTGTTATTGCTATGAGTCTAGGTGTGGCTTTCTTTTTTGGACTACTAGACTATGTATTTAATATAATACTTGGTGTTTTTATTTAAAAACCTTCTTAAAACAAAAAATAATTCTCTAATTAAAAGCAATCAGCCAACAGACTTCAGCATTCTGAAATATAAAAAGTCCAAAAGCCGATTGCCAAAAGCTAATTTATGGCCAAACAAACTCTCCAACTTGGTCGTCGCTGGTATGTACTACATACTTATAGTGGCTACGAAGAAAATGTAAAACACAATTTGGAACAACGTATTGATTCTTTTGATATGCAAGAAAAGATTTTTAATGTGATGGTTCCAAAAGAAAAAAAGATTAAAATTAAAAACAGTAAAAGAACTACAGTAGAAGAAAAAATCTTCCCTGGTTATATTTTGGTAGAGATGATCGTGACTGACGACTCTTGGTATGTAGTTCGTAACACTCCAAACGTAACTGGTTTTATTGGTAGTGGTACTACTCCTACCCCAATTGACCAAAAAGAAGTTGACGACTTACAAAAACGCATGGGTGTAGATGAACCAACTCACAAGATTGATGTCGACGTTAATGACGCCATCAAAATTGTTGACGGACCATTTAAAAACTTTGACGGTAAAGTGGAAAGTGTGGATGAAAATCGTGGTAAAGTAAAAGTACTTGTTTCTATGTTTGGTCGTGAAACCCCTGTAGAACTAGATGCTTTACAAATTAAGAAAATATAACCAGCTTACAGCTACCAGCTCTCGGACTTCAGAAATATTATGGCCTACAAATTTGAAAAACTAAAAGTATGGCAATTAGCAAGACAGTTCGTTAAATTAATCTACAAAATTTCAAAAGATTTTCCAGATGATGAAAGATTTGGTCTAATTAGTCAAATTAAAAGAGCTGTTGTATCCATAATGTTAAATATCGCGGAAGGATCTGAAAGAAAATCAGATGTAGAATTTGTCAGATTTTTGAGAATTGCATACACATCAATGCTTGAGGTAATATCTGCCTGCTATATAGCACTAGATCAAGGTTATATAAGTCAAGAAAGATTTGATTTTGTGTATAAATCAAGCAACATTCTAGGTAAAAAAATGAATGCACTAATAAAAAGTATAAACAAATCTACTGTTCCAAATAAGGAAGCTTCTCAGTAGAAATAAATTAATTAAATGGCTGAAGTCCAAAGACTGAAAGCCAAAAGCTGAATAATTATGGCTAAAAAACTAGTAACTCAAATCAAATTACAAATCATGGGTGGTGCTGCTAATCCAGCCCCTCCAGTCGGACCAGCTCTTGGTCAACACGGTCTAGATATCCAAAACTTTTGTACACAATTTAATACTGCTACTGCTGATAAAAAAGGTGAAGTAGTTCCAGTAGTAATTAATGTGTATGATGACAGAAGTTTTGATTTCATTACCAAAGTTGCTCCAGCTAGTGCTCTTATCAAAAAAGCAGCTGGTATCAAAAAAGGTTCTGGCAATCCTTTGAAAGAAAAAATTGGTAAAATCACAAAAGCCCAAGTAAAAGAAATTGCTGAAAAGAAAATGCCTGACTTGAACGCCAATGACATCGACGCAGCTATGAAAATTATAGAAGGTACTGCTCGTCAGATGGGTGTGAAAGTAGAGTAACTGACAATATAAAATATACACATATTAAAATACAAGCAGTTAAATTTGCTTGTATTTTTTTACATATATATTGTATTTTCTTTTTATGATATAATCTCTCTATAACTCACAGCCTTTTGAGCCTTTCTAGCTTTCCAGGCATTTAAAGCATTTTTATATGAACAATACCAAAACCCTCATCCGTAGCATTTATCTTTATTTGGCCGTTTTTGTTGGTCTTATGATGATTGCTATTCCTGCTGGACAACTTATAAAGCTAAGTTTGGAAACATGGGTCTTTCCCCTGGCAGCAGAACAAGAATATCGTTATGAAGATAGAGTACCTACCAAACCATACATAAATAGAATAGATGAAAATACAGACTTGGTCACATTAAAATTAACCGAAGAAGAAATCCTCATATTGGAAAATTGGCAACAAGATTATAAGATGTGGCAAGAAAAAGACGATAATATTGATTGGAAAAAAGCCAGAATTCAACAACAGATGGTCAACAACTTATCTGTCATGATTGTTGGTCTGATAGTATTCTTGTCTCACGGTTGTGTTCTAAGACGAGACAAAAAGAAAAGTTAATAATCCACAAAAATTAAGCCCCTAAATGGGGCTTTTTTTATCTCTACATTTCTGCTATAATTACCCCAAGAAATTATTATCTAAAATTTATGAAAAAATTGAATTGTCATTTTTATTCAGTACCACCAACCATGAAAAAATATTTACGAGGAGCAATGAAAGGACACAAAGTAACCATTCATGATGAACAAATAAAACCGAATAACCTAGATTCCAAGACAGAAGTCTTGGCTGTATTTGTAGATTCAAAAGTAGACAAAACTGTTTTTGATAAATTGGAAAACTTACAACAAATTGTAACCATGTCTACAGGTTATGATCATATTAACTTAGATGAAGCCAAGAAAAGAAAGATCCCAGTTTGTAATGTACCAACTTATGGAGACAATACAGTAGCTCAATATGCTCTTACTTTTATTTTAACAATGACACGAAAATTTTATAAATCGATCAAACGTGTCAAAGAAGGTTTTTACAATTATGATGCATTGGAAGGTCTTGATCTAAAAGACAAAACTATTGGTATCATTGGTACAGGACATATTGGTATGCACCTCGTAGATATGCTAGAGGGTTTTGAATCAACTGTCATTGCTTATGACAAATTTCCTAATAAAAAACTGGAATCCCAGCACAATTTCAAATATGTAAGCTTGGATAAACTATATAAAACTTCAGATATAATTTCACTTCACATTCCCCTTTTCCCAACTACTCACCATATGATTAGTACAAAGGAAATTAAAAAAATGAAAAAAGGAGTGTATATTATAAATACAGCTCGCGGAGCTTTGATTGATCCAAAAGCCTTGCTAAAAGGTCTAAATTCTGGTAAGGTAGCTGGCGCTGGTATGGATGTTTTGGAAGAAGAAGATTTTATTGCTCACCAAGAAAAATTAAAAGCAAAAACTACCACAAAAAAACAAAGAGAGCTTACAAAAATAAACGAAGCAATCATAGATCATGACCATACTATTATTACTCCTCACAATGCCTTTAATAGTGCAGGGGCTTTAAAAAGAATAATAGATACTACAGTCGAAAATATTAAATCTAATGTAGCTGGAAAGATTACGAATGACCTAACCCAACCAAAACACTAAATTCCGAATCCCCCGATAGGGGGTGAGAAATCCCTTTACAAGTCGCGAACAACACATTAAAATAAATTTTATTTGGTGCGGTCAAAAGTGCATTAGAAAGAGATCCCTCATTATCATTCGGGATTAACAAAAAATAATATGCAAAAAATATTTCTATCAATTGCTGTTTTAGGACTAATAGTCCTAGCTTCTGGCTGTGGCAATGAGAATGAGAACCCAGCTGATAAAAAAGCTAAAACAATCACTCAAGAAGTCCACGTCCAGGCTGTAAAACGCATGCCTGTCAGTCAAGATTTGGCTGACAATAGCTATGACTATTGTGAAGCTCGTGGACATGAGGTTGTTATTCGTTATGATGAAGAATTGGAACAATCTCGTGTTTATTGTCGTTTTTCAGATACCACAGAATGTGATGCTAGTGATTTTATGGCTGGACGCTGTGCCCCTGGTAGTGGCGCCCAAGTTCATGAAATAAAAAAAGCTGAAGATGAATTGATTGTCTGTACCCAAAACTATGAACCTGTTTGTGGTACCGACGGTCTTACCTATGCCAACGAATGTATTGCTAAAGTTAATAAAGTAGAACTAAATCACCCCGGTATTTGTCTAGAAACCCAACAAGATGTAACAAAGACAACCAAAGTAGAAGGTGAAACTACAGGAAAAACTACTAAAAAAACTAGTTCCAAAACAACTACAGAAACTACTGAGTCAGAAATTATCAATCTGGAATGGTTGGATTTAGTTATCAGTCTAATAAAAAATGAACCTAAAAAAAATCCAGTTGCCTATATAGATAAATGTGTTTATGGAGATGAAGTAATTTTTTATCAATCAGATGGCTGTAGTGATTGTTATAGTATATTATACAACGAAGCCGGGGCATCTATCTGCTATCCTAGTAATGATTTAAATGCCAGTTGTCCAGATTATTTTAATGTTAGCGATCGTAGTCGCAATTGTACTCGCTTTTGGACAGATGCGAGATAACTAACAGATAATTCAAATAAAAAATCCTGATATAATATCAGGATTTTTTATTTATAAAAGTTTTTTTATTCAAAAATTTTACCAACCAATTCTTCCAAATTATCGCCCTCTTCATATGTGTACACTTCCACTTTTTCATTACCTTTTATCATCGCCGAAAGTTTGTAAGTATCAGAACCGTGATACAGACACACTACACGTTTACCTAAATTTAATCCTTGAGCGATAATATAGCCTACACCCAAACTAGGAGTGCTGACTTCGGCAACAACGACGTCGCTTTTTTCAAGACTAGTCACTTCTCTATCATGAATTTCTTCCTTAGTAAGATCAGTCTCACCAAAATCAGTCATTTCACTATCTGCAATATGATCAGAAAAAACTGTTCCGTATTTTTTTAGAACCTCCACCACATGAGGATACTTGGCCTGATGAGCACGCCCCCCACGAACAGCTCCTGCGAAAAAAATATTCATATTAAAAAATTAAATTATTTAGCTTCTTCCCAAAGTATATTAAAAAGCATTTTTTGCATTTTGTAAAATGGCCTATCCTCAATCATAAAACAAATTGGCTCTTTTTCATTGTAACGCGTATAGAGCAATTTCCCATCATACAATTTCATATCAACATCCTGAACAGGAGTCTCTTTTGAAATTATTCTTATCTCACTCAGCTTATCATTTTTATGAAATTTATTCAAATTGTCATAAGTCTCTTTGTCTGGTACAAGAAATTTTACAACAATATTTTTATCCCTTCTTTTTTTGTGAAAATCTTCTCTCACTTCCATACCAGGTTTTTGATTGCCTCCACTAGAAACATAAGTATAAATAACATCCGCCTTGGTTGTAAAAACATCACCTAACGCTATCCTATATTCATCCAGTCCTTCAAAAATTCTACTTCCTGGACGATTGGAAGATAGACGAAAGGTACGTGACAATTCTGGAATAGCTGACAAAACCTCAAACTTTTTTGTTTTAAATTCTTGTTGTCTTTCCTCTAACAAATCATACAGTCTTTCGGGGTCTTCTGCTACATAGACCGAACGCCACTTTTGTTTTACTTGTGTTACCAATTTCTTCTGCATCAAGTCATTTAAAATATAATACAACATAGTCCTTGAAAAAGGACTTTTTTGTTGGAGCTCTTGCACCGTACTTTTGGGATGCTTTAGCATTAGCAGATAAAGCTTGGCTTCATTTTCTCCCAGGCCCAGCATTTCCAAAACTCGCTCTTCTTTTGTAATAATTTTTTTCATAATCAACTTCTCCGCAGCGAGCTAACGGGGTATAAGCAAATAATTTCAAAGCATCAAACCATAGGACAAATCCATCCTCTGGTGGAAGCTTCAAAAAATCGCGCTCGCTCGTCCCGACTATCGTCGGGATTTGATAACCTGTGCTAAGTATAGCAAAAAATGAAAGTTTGTCAAGTGCAGATTTACACTGTGCCCTTTTTTATCTTTACTTTAGCCTATTTTTTGGCTAAAATAACACGCTAAGTTGTTCTTTACATATGTGTATAAAACACACATACAGACCCCCTATTTGACGAGTCCTTTCGTTCTTTTTTCTAGAAAAAATAATATTTGGACTCGTCAAAGACTGTCTTGCCATGGTGGCTGACGGATAACGACGGGACAAAC
>CAZRUM010000038.1:0-7759 GCA_964603435.1 uncultured Gammaproteobacteria bacterium
AACATCAAAAGCTTTTTTATCAAGCCCCATGTCAAATTTGATATTGTATTTATAAATACCAACTTTACCCAAATCATAACGATCAAAGTTGAAAAACATAGCATGAATAAGACTCTTAGCATTGTCAGCTGTAGCTAGATCACCCGGACGAATTCTTTTGTATACTTCAATTAGACCTTCACTTTCGTTGGTAGCAATATCCTTTTTCAAAGTATTTTCAATAAAATCAATATTTGGATGAGTATTTACATCTGTAAATAAAGCTTTGATTTCTTCATCAGTCTCATAACCAAATGCACGCAATAGTGAAGTAGCAGCGACTTTACGTTTTCTATCCACCTTGATCCACAATACATTATTTTGATCAGTCTCAATTTCAATCCAAGCTCCACGATTTGGAATAATCTTGGCACCATAATAACGACGACCACGAACATTCTCGGCACTAAAGAAAGCACCGGCAGATCTAATAAGCTGAGAAACCACACAACGTTCAATACCATTCACAACAAATGTACCTCTCTCAGTCATTACAGGAATATCGCCTAGATAAATTTCTTGAGAATTTTCTACGTTTGTTCTTTTATTTATCAGTTTTGCAATCACACGAAGAGGAGCATCATAAGAAATATTTTTCTTACGACAAGTAGCTTCATCAAACTTTGGTTCATCAATAAAATAATCTTCAAAATACAATTCCAAATCTCTTCCGGTAAAATCAGTAATTGGAGAAATTTCTTCAAAAAGTTCTTTGACACCTTCTTTGAAAAACCAATTGTAAGATTCTTTTTGAACCTCAATTAGATCGGGTAGTGGCATAGCATCGCGCACGTCTGTAAAAAACTTACGCTCTTGCTCTTTTGTCGGTTGACGTTTGTATATTGGCATAAATTAATTTGTTAATTTATTTGATTATTAATAATTTTAATTTGCTGATATTTTTATCCGTAAATCAAAATTATTTATAATCTGTAAACACAAAAAACCCACCCCTGTAAGGGTTGGATATAAAAAGTTAATTTGTGAAGAAGATTGTGAACATGAACTGTGGTGTTTGTTTACCCTCTTAGACCCTACGTAAGGTATCTTGAGAGTATTGGCACCCCAGGTTTTCTGTTTCAGACACAGTGAGAAGTACTGCAATTCCCTAGGAAAGAATAGTTGCTAGATTATACCTGAAAAAAGACCCCCTGTCAAATATAGCCTGTGTGTCAAGTCTACTACTTTTTGGCTAATTTTAGCCAAATCTTGTATTAGACACCTACTTTTATCCACAGTTCTGTCCACTTTTGGGGCTGAAATAAGCAAAATTTGTCTAGATTTACAACAAAAACACCCTCGAAATACGAGGGTGTTTTGATATTTATTTCTGTCTAAATCTGTCTGAATCAATGCTTTATTTAGGCACAAATGCCATTAGTCCAGCAATTCTAGCCTGTTTGATAGCTCGAGCTACTTTTCTTTGGTGTGTAGCACACAAACCACTACGTCTGCGTGGAGCAATCTTCATATAAGAAGATACAAAACGACGCAAAGTTTGGACATCTTTGTATTCAACATCTTCGATGTTATTGGAACAAAAATGACATGGTTTATTAGCTTTAAGTTTTTTCATAATTTTTCTATATTATCCGTATTTCTTAGAATGGAATATCTTCTACTTTGATTTCTTCTTCTACCACACTATCAACTGGTGGAGGTGGCACATCACTGCCACTATTACCTGAGTTTTCACTACCACGAGGACCGTCCAGCATAATTAGATTATCAGCTACAATCTCTGTACGATAACGTTTTACGCCATCTTGACCTTCCCAATCACGAGTCTCAATACGTCCTTCTATATAGATACGACGTCCTTTAGAAAGATATTGACCAGCAATGTCAGCTAGCTTGCCCCACAATACACAATTGTGAAACTCTACTTTTTCTACTTTGTTTCCATCTTGACCAGTCCAAACTCTGTTGGTAGCTACTCCGATAGTAGTCACGTTACGTCCGTTTGGTGTAGTTTTTACTTCTGGGTCACGTGTTAAACGTCCCAAGATACTTGCTCTATTTAAATCCATAGAAGATATTTTAGAGAATTAATTAACGATCACCGTATCCGTAAATCAGGATAATCAGTAATCCGTAACATATTATACCTTATCCAAATCAATATCCAAAATCTCATCCAATTTCTTGTCAATATCATCTAAAGCAACTTTCTTTTTGGTAGATTTTCTCTTTGGTTTTTCTTCTACAGCTTCTTTTTTTTTATCCTGAGCGACTTCATCATCAGATGAAGAAGTCGAAGGATCTGGTTCGTTAACTTTTTCTTCAGTTTTTTCTACTTCAACCTTTTTAGCTGGTCTTTCAGTTCTAACATTAGCAGCCACAAAAGATCTTTCGTTAGACTTACTTCTCATCTCATTATTATTGGAGTTATTAGCACCAATATGACCAAAATTAACTTTTGGTTCAACTGAACCAGCTTTAATCTTAGTCAATAGAGTACGAAGAATTTCTGAAATTAGACGAAGTTTTTTCTCAACTTGAGGAACAGCTTCGGCCTCGGCCTCGAAACGGACAATTTGAAAATAACCATAACGAATATGACGGATAGGATAAGCCAAACGACTTTTTCCCATATCATAAAAAATAGGATTTTCTACTCCAGCTTCAGTCAGTGCCTGTTTTACTTTTTCAACCAAAGGTGAAACTTCATCCTCAGCCAAAGTACCAGGCAAAATAAACAATAGTTCGTAGTTTTGCATAATTTTTAAATAAATCATTAATCTCTGTAGCCCTCTTGTTCCCGTTCGACCCGGGAACCTACAAAGTAAGCGCTGATTTATGGGTATAAATATACCAGATGTGACCTAGATTGTCAAGTTTTGATCCAAAGCACACCTTTTTCTAAATACTTACTTTAAAATAAGATGTGGGTATAGGGTATTGGGCTAGGAAGCGGGAAAATCATACACAAGGTCTAGTAAACAAAAAACAGCCTTTTTGCAAAGCTGTTTTTTTCATGTCCCCAGAATTAACCTGCCAGGGAAATCAGGTTTCGTCGTCTATTCGGCGAAGACGACCGCGTACTTGTAAACGTCGTCCATGATCGCCTCAACCTCCCACGCCTCGGTGATGTCCACGAGCGAAAACATAACAAGGTAATGCTCTTGGACCTCGGAGTTCATGCCGACCTTGTTGAGCGCTTCTTCGAGCGTCTCGCAGGGACCACTGACCCCGTTGTTGTACCCGGGTTCCTGTGTGATACAGCGGAACGAGTCTCCATCCCGCCAAACACGAATCGTATCACAGAACTCTCGGTCCAACTCGACCCAAACCACGGCTTCAACCACCTGACCACCACGAACCGTAACAGTGTTGGGCGACAGTCCTTCTTCGGCCCCAAGATTACCTATCATCGTATCCCTCCTGATGAATCGAGTACAGACTCGCACACTTTCATACTAAGTTAAACATAATTTAACTATTCTGTCAAGGACAAATCCCGCTTCCTAACCCATTACCCTAACCCTATTAATTTACTCATTTAAACATAACTGTGCTATAATACTAGTACTTTTTACTTTAAACTTTTACCTTTTAACTGATTTTATGTTACCAAAAAGCACTATTGAAGAAATCTTACAGAAGAAATTCAAAATCACCAAAGCTGATTTAAAAAAACAAACAGGACTGGCCAAAAAAGTTGGCAAGGAGCTAAGTCAATTTTTGTTTGATGAAGGTATTGTCGATGAATTGGAGTTCTATACCAAAGTTGGTGAAAAAGCCGGGGTTCCTTTTGTTAGTCTAAAGGGCATAGAAATCAAAAAGGATGTTTTGAATCTCGTTCCCCCACCTTTGGCTCAGACCCACCACGTAATAGCTTTTGAAACCAGCAAAGATGAAGTAAAGCTCGCCATGCTTGATCCTATGGATATTCAGACTATAGAATTTTTACATCGTAAAATTGGCCTGATTCCAAAAGTTCACATTACTACTCCAAATGATATAAAAGAAGCTCTACACAAATATCATGCCGATCTAGAAAGTGAAGCTTCTATCAAACAAGTATCTGAAGGAGAGACTGGTAGTGCAAAAGATTTGAAAAAAGCAGCAGAAGAATTACCGATTATAAATATTGTAAATAGTGTTTTGGAACACGCCGTTTATGAAGGTGCCAGTGATATTCATATTGAACCTTTGGAAAAAGAAGTCATCGTGCGCTATCGTGTGGATGGTATGCTCTCTACTGTCATGACATTGCCAAAAACTGTCAAAAGTGGCATTGTGGCTCGTATCAAAGTTTTGTCCAATTTGAAAATTGACGAACACATGAAACCACAGGACGGTCGTTTCAAAATCCAAATTCAAGATGAAAAACTTGCTTTTCGTGTCTCTATCATGCCAGTTTATGACGGTGAAAAAATTGTATTACGTCTGTTGCACGAAGGTCAAAAACCCCTAACCCTAGACCAGCTCGGCTTTTTGCCAGGCCCTAGAAAATTGGTAGAAGAAGCAATCAAAAAACCACATGGTGTTATTCTTGTGACTGGTCCGACTGGTTCTGGTAAAACAACCACACTCTATTCTCTATTGGGAATTCTAAATCAACCCGATGTAAATATTTCTACAATTGAAGACCCGATTGAATATCATGTCAAAGGTATCAACCAAAGCCAGACCAATGCCAAAGCGGGTTTTGACTTTTCTTCTGGCTTGCGTGCTTTCTTACGTCAAGATCCAGATATCATTATGGTCGGAGAAATCCGTGATGGTGAGACAGCCGAGATTGCTATTCATGCTGCTATGACAGGTCATTTGGTACTCTCCACTCTCCATACAAATGATGCTCCAACTACTCTACCTCGTCTTCTAGACATGGGTGTAGCTCCATTTTTGGTAGCCTTTACTGCCAATATCATTGTGGCCCAACGTTTGGTTAGACGAACTTGTGAACATTGTAAAAAAGAATATACACTCGAAGCTGGCGAAATTGAGGAATTGAAAAAAAGCAGTGACATTAAAAAAATTAAAGAACTTTTTGAAGGACAAAAAATGAAATTGAAAAAAGAGGAAAAAGATTTGAAAACATTATCCTTTTTCCACGGTGAAGGCTGTCGTCGTTGTGGCAATACTGGCTACAAAGGACGAGTTGGTATTTATGAAATCTTAGAAATTGATGACGAAATGTCCAAAAAAATTAATGAACGTGCGACGGCAGACATTATCAAACAATTTGCCCGCGAAAGAGGTATGATAACAATGATGGAAGACGGCATCATAAAAGCCAAACAAGGATTAACAACTATTGAAGAAGTTTTGAGAGCTACAAAGGAATGATAAAATTCATCTAATTTCTAATTCACCTAATAAAATATAAAATGTCTAAGGAGAAGAAAAGAAATTATGATCTAGAAGAAAGAACAGCAAGATTTGGAGAAGATATTATTGGCTGGCTCAAACAACTAAAAATAAACGACATTACAAAAAGATTATTACCACAACTATCGGCTTCTGCTACTGCAGTTGGAGCTAATTATTGTGAGGCAGATTGTGCTGAAAGCAACAAAGACTTTATACATAAAATGTCTATTGCTAATAAAGAAGCAAAGGAATCTAAACATTTCATAAGAATGCTAGCTAAAGCTTGTCCTGAATATTTATCAAAAGGAAGAATATTATGGAAAGAAGCACATGAATTAAATTTAATTTTTACAACCATAATTAAAAAATCTAGAGAAACAGAAAAAAATAAAGGTAATTAAAAATTTTAATTTATAATTTTTATTAGTACCACTGGCATAAGTGTGCCCTTAAAATTAGACGAATTAGACAATTAGGTGAATTTATAAACCTTTCTAAAAAGCTATGAGCAAACACAGAAAACTTTCTCCTCTCGAAATAAAATTGAACGACTTCGTGGCGAAGCATCTAACCCGTATTCCTTTTATCCAAAAGATTTTCTTTGTTGATCATTTGAAAGTCATGATTCATGCTGGTCTATCGTTGACCGAAAGTTTAGATACCCTTAGTAAAGAAATTGAAAACCAAAAATTAAAAAGTATTATTGCCGAGATCAAAGTGGGGGTGGAAAAAGGCAGACAACTCAGTGAGGTTTTGGCAGAGCACCCAAAAGCCTTCCCACCTATCTATGTAAAAATGATAGAATCTGGTGAAGTCTCTGGCAAACTAGAAGAAACCCTAGACCAAGTAGTAAAGCAAATGCAAAAAACTCAAGAGCTGAACTCTAGTATCAAAGGTGCTATGATTTATCCCGGCATAATTCTCTTTGCTATGACTGGAATTGGTATTATGATGGTGACAGTGGTGCTACCAAAACTCATGATTATGTTTGATGAGTTTGATGCCGAACTACCATTGCCAACAAGAATTTTGATAGCTATCACCGACTTTATGAGCAGTCCTCTCAATCTGGTAATTATGACTATCTTAATAACAGGGTTAATTACTGGTTTTGTCATGGGTCTAAAAAAATCCTATGGTTTCAAACGTACTATCCACCGAATAAATCTAAGATTACCAATCGTGGGGATGGTTATGAAAAAAATTAATCTAGCCAGATTTTCTCTGACTCTATCTTCTCTATTAAAGAGTACCATTCCGATTGTTGAGGCAGTAGAAATTACTGGGCAAACCTGTGGCAATGTCATGTATCAAGAAGCTCTAAAAGAAGCTGCTGAAAAAATAACAACTGGTACACCCTTATCTGAAATTTTGAATAACTACGACAATCTCTTTCCTCCTATGGTAACAGAAATGGTGATGGTTGGTGAGCGCTCTGGTGAGATTGATCAGCTTCTAAATGAACTAGCCAATTTTTATAGCAACGAAGTGGACAAGACCATGAAAAACTTTACCCAAATTATTGAACCAGTTATTATTCTAGTCCTCGGTGTAGCCGTGGCTGGTATGGCCGTCGCTGTCATCATGCCGATGTATTCGCTGGTGCAGAGTTTTTAAATAAAACACTTTAATATCTAAACCCACTAATCCAGTGGGCTTTTTATATCTTGAAGATTTTTATTGGCTACATGAGTATAAATCTGCGTAGTTTGCAATTTCGCATGACCTAATAATTCTTGAATATAACGAATGTCTGTTCCATTTTCAAGTAAGTGAGTAGCAAAACTATGGCGTAGTGTATGAGGAGATACTTTTTTTCTAATATTAACTCTGTGCGCCGCTTGCCCAACAATTTTTTGAATAGTCTCCTCTGTCAATCGGTTATCTCTCCCATTGGTAAATAACCAATCATTACTCTCTTTCAATTTTGACTGAATATCCAATATATTCTTTAATTTTTGTGGAATTATTACCATTCTATCCTTCTTACCCTTGCCCTGACACACATGCAAAAGCATTCTATCCAGATCAATATGTTTCATTTTTATATGCGTCAGCTCCGATACCCTCAGACCTGTCCCATAGAGCATACTTATAATACAATTGTGTTTTGGATTGATAGTTCCAACAATCATTTTCGCCACTTCCTCTTTGGACAATACCACAGGTAAATATTTTCCTTTTTTTGGCTGTTTCATATTCAAGAAAAATGACCTCTTCCAAATTTCTTTATAATAAAACTGCAAAGCATTGTAGGCCACTGCGACTGATGATGTAGACTTGTTCTGAGATATATAATCTAAATAATTTTTAATATCAGAAGTACCAACACTCCGTGGATCTTTACCAGAAAAACGCAGAAACTCTTCATTATTATACAAATAAGATTTTATTGTTTTTG
>CAZRUM010000039.1:0-3714 GCA_964603435.1 uncultured Gammaproteobacteria bacterium
CCATCTTCTCCGTAAACAAGCATACCATTGTGTAGCATTTCACCGTCAAGCTCTGCACCTTCTGAAGCAAAGTTTGGCCAGTAAACGTCAGCTATGTCGCGTACCATAGAAGCCCAACCAGCACCGTAAAGTGCGATAGCAGCTTCTTCGCTAGCGATTTTTGATCTTACATTACCAGGTTCAATAACATATACGCTTGGAGAAATTTCAACTTTCACCATGCGAGAACCTGCACGATAGTTTACACCATAAGGTGCGCTACCAGGTGCTGGATATGCATCTACACAAGTATTTGGGATTTCTTGTACACCAGAATAATCGGCGTACCAAGTTTTATATACTTCACCATTTGGGAAGTACATTCTTTCCATGTCTGCATTTAGAAGATACACAGCAGAATTACCAGCAACTTTGAACAAGTCACCAGCTTCTAATACTGGACAATCTACAGCCAAGACAGTTGCAGGAACTAGAGCAGCAAAGCCCACGCTCCAAAGAATTGTCATGGTTACAACAGACACAGTAAAAAGTTTTTTTGCAACTTTTACCATATTAATTTAAATTTCTTACCTATTCATAAGCGCCAAACTGAGTTTAAACTCAGTGGTCTTAGAGAATAAGCGAGTTTCCTACCATAGCTAAAGCTATGGCGGATTCATCCTCCGTAGCTTTAGCGAAGGAGGAGAGATTACACCCGAGCAACCCGTTAGGGTCTCAACCTTTGGCTGGGTGGTTCCCAGCATTATGCTGGGCAAATGCCCCTTTCCCGCCTGCCCGCCGAAATGGAGGGACTAGGTCGGGAAGTACTGTATGGCATGGGATCGTCCTCTCTAAAATCCAAGTAAGTTCACGACAAATTTTATACTTACCTAGACTAGCGAGAAACGACCCTAGCTATACAGTACATTTACCACGCCACAGCTTTAAGCGTAGGCAGGTTTACCACGCCATAGCTTTTAAGCGTAGGCGGGTTTACCACGCCATAGCTTTCTTGACCTCCGTAACTTTAACGAAGGAGGTAGCGCAGGCGGGTGGGACTTGAATTAACAAAGAGCGCTTTTATATCTCTCATACATTATATACAAGAGTTAAAAGAAAGATTATTCAATTACCTCTTCTACTTCAATATTTTCTTCAACTACTTCTATTATATCTTCTGTATTGGTTGTATTAACAACTTCTTCTAAAACATTTTCTTGTATATTTTCACCTACTTCAATATCATCCTGAACTTGTTTCAAGATCTCTTCTGCTTCCTCTTCTGCTTCCTTTACTACCTTCTTCACTTCTTTAACCGCATCTTCAGACTCTTCTGTAGCCTCACTTACCTCTTTTACTTTTTCAAGAGCTTCCAAAAGTTGATTGCTTTCTACCAATTCTTTGGCTTCTTCCAAATTTTGTTTAGCAGACTCCCCTGTCTCAGTTACCTTTTTAGCTGTTTCATCTACAATATCTTTTATAGTCTTTGTTGATGTAGTAGCTAAAATCTCAGGGGTAGAACTGGTAGCAAGTATTGCAGGTGTAGAAGAAACAACTGACAAAGTAGAGCTAGCTACCAAAATAACCACATCTCCTGCTTCTTCTGTGATGTCGTCTGCACCTTCCAAAACAATTTTAATATGGCCTTCAACCAATTCTTTTACCTCTGCTTCGTCAATTTTAATTTCACCTTCAACTTGTTTTTTGACTACTTCTTCAACGGCTTCTTGAGCAGATTTGGTCGCTAAATTTTTTACTTCATCCACTTTTTCTTTTGTATCTTGAAGCACACCTTCATTTTCACCAACAACTTCTACAACCTTTTCCATTTCTTTTTTAATTTCTTTCAAATCTGCATTTATCTCTTTTACATTGTCACTCATTTTTTTGGCTTGTTCCACTGCCTCTTCTGGTTTCTTATCAGAAGCTTTTTTAATATCTTCATTGGCAGAGTCTAGAGTCTTTTTTAAAATTTCAACGCCAGTAGCAACTTTTTGTGGAGCATCTTTTTCTTGTTTGACAGCTACTTTTTTTACATCGTTAGCAATACCTCTAGCCACATCTATATTATCTTTAGTCACTTTGCTGACTGCTACCTTTACACCATAGCTAAAATCTCCTGGTAGAGCATTTTGTGTGGCTCCTACAGTTGTAATCCACCCACTGGCAGCAATGGTAAATATAAGTAAAAATACTACCAAAGGACGAGCCACACTATAGGCCAGACGACCTGGCAAAATAATTTGTAAACCCTGCCAAATAGTATTCATATTGAAATGAACCTTTTCTTCTGTCTCTACGGTATTACCAATCTGAGTCATTAGACGATCTTTATTTGACGCAACCCAAGAACGGTCAGGGTTAATCCTGCCGTTGTGATGCTTAATTTCTTTCAATTTTGAAATGATATATTCCATAGTCAAATTATTGATCAGAAAGTTCTTTTAGTTTTTTTAAAGCGCGATGAAGGGTCACTCTTACACTTACTTTACTTTTGTCTAAAATCTGTGAAATTTCATTGATATTTAATTCTTCTACAAAACGTAACATAACTATTTCTTGATAATCCTGTTTCATACGTTTCATCAATTTCATTACTTGTTCTACATCTTGAGAAATACTTAATTTTTCCATCTCTTCGCTTTCATCTGCAATATCTATTTCTAAATAATCAAGAGGTTGTTCAGGATGGTTAGCTTTTTTACGATAATAGTCTACAACTGCATTTCTAGTAATACGGTATATTAGACCGCTAAAACTAGTAATTTCTTTTTCAGAATATTCTATCAGATAGTTCCAAGTCTTTAAAAAAACTTCGCTAACCAGGTCTTCCGCCTCTTCTTTATTGTTAATTTTAAAGTAAACAAAGCGATAAATCTTTTCTACATACAAATCATAAAGTCCTCCAAAAGCATGTTTGTCTTTTTTGGTACGAACAAGAAACAGTAATTTCTTTTCTTTCATGCTGTCAGTCATAATAGAAGACGTCTGATTAATAAAAATGTTACACTTGCCAATCCTGAACCCTGAAAGAGGTGAAGGATCCCGATGATTGGCAGGTTGATTTTGTCTTAAAATGGGCTAAATTATCTAGAAAAAGAAATTTTTCTGCCCCGACATTTACACGTTTATCCTTAGTTATAATGGTTTTTTTCGTAGTAGATGGGATCCTTCACTGCGTTCAGGATTTAGTTACAGACTCAAAAAAGACCTGTTTCAAGGCCCCAAGTACTGTATAGTGCATAATTATAGCAGATTTAGGTAAAAAATCAAGTAAACTGTGTATAAACACAATACATTCGAATTACGAATCTATACGAATTTACGAATTACGAAATTTCGTAATTCGTAAATTCGAACCACAAAGTGGATTTCGCAATTCGAATGTTTGTATAGACTATCCTATACTTTTTTATATTAAAGTCTATTTTTTGGCTTATTCTAAATGATTATATTTGTATAGACTATCCTATACTTTTAGACCAAATCCTGAATAAATCTGAAAAAACGAACAAAAAAAACATGTCTTTAATGAATAAGAACCAATTTAAAACAAAAGAACAAGAACAAGCAACGATATCCTCCCTGCCCGCAATGCTAGACTGCGCCAGCAAAGCGTTGCAGGCGGGCATTTCTTTCAGGATTCAGGATTTACAGTCTATTGACAAAAATATAGCAATTTGGTATTATTTGTATACACTAACATATACAAATATGGATAATATTAATCCACAA
>CAZRUM010000039.1:3814-6543 GCA_964603435.1 uncultured Gammaproteobacteria bacterium
TAGTATAATAGAACAGAACTACTCTAATTTAGAATACAAGTATGACGAAGAAAAACTCTATTATACTTTTCCACGAAAAACAAATTCGTCGTCATTGGGATAAAAACAAAAAACTCTGGTTTTTTTCAATCACAGATGTTATCAAAATTCTTACTCAAAGTAAAAATCCTCAAGTTTATTGGAGGGTTCTTAAAAAAAGACTTCTTGATGAAGGCTCAAATGAAACCGTTACAAAATGTAACGGTTTAAAAATGAAAGCCCAAGACGGAAAAATGAGAATGACTGATGTAGCTGATACGGAAACACTTTTGAGACTTATCCAATCATTTCCTTCTCCAAACGCAGAGCCCTTTAAATTGTGGCTAGCCAAAGTTGGTTACGAAAGAATTGAAGAAACTGAAGACCCTGAATTAGCATTTGATCGAGCCATGAAAACTTATCTCAAAAAAGGTTATTCAAAAAATTGGATTAATCAACGATTGAAAACAATTGAAGTTAGGAAAGAATTAACAGATGAGTGGAAACTGAGTAGTGTAAAAGAAGGGCTTGAATTTGCAATTTTAACTGATGAAATAACCAAGGCTTGGTCTGGAAAATCAATAGAATCATATAAAAAACTTAAAGGCTTGCAGAAAGAAAACCTACGAGACAACATGACAAATCTTGAATTAATCTTAAATATGCTTGCTGAAGTCTCGACAACAGAAATTTCTAAAGAAAAAAAACCAAAAAATTTCCATCAAAGTAAAAAGATTGCCAAACAAGGTGGACAAGTAGCGGGAACAGCTCGAAAAGAAATAGAGAAAAAAACAGGAAAAAGTGTCGCTTCACAAAAAAATGCAAGGGATTTTAAAAAACAAAATAAAATCTACTTAGACAAATAGTCAACCAAGCAATATGAATTTTTTTAAAAATAATATTCATCCTAAAAATATTTTAAAAAAACCACACAAGTGGCTGGTGGCTTTTTTGTGTTCCCCCATTCACCTTCTTGAAACACACTACAAAAATACATACCATCTAAACTTTAGTCATGCCAAAAAACTTTTTATCTTTGACATGACTCTTTTGCTCGCCACAATATTTTTGGCCTTCACAGCTTTATTTTGGTTCACCTATGATCCCACTGTTACTAGTCTAGTTTATATAAAAATAGAACCTTCCCAAACTAGGGTGATAAGTGGAGAATATATTGAGTACAATATTACCTATAAAAATGCTAGCACTGAGAAACTTATTTTACCTGTTCTAAATATTTCACTGCCTCCTGGTTTTGTTTTAAACGAAGCCCAGCCACGTGATATTTTTAACGACAACTATTTCACATTGGAAACTATAAACCCAGGGGAGACTGGTGATGTGCTGGTAGCAGGTTGGATTTATGGCACTCCTGAGATAGAAATTCCTATCAATGTCTCACTCAGCTACAAACAAGAGGATAGGAAGAAATTTGAAGAAAAAGCCAGTGTCTTTATCAAAACTCTGCGTGGTTCGGTCCTACAGACCAAAATTTCTAGCAGAAACATGGTACTAACCAAGGACAGTCTGCCGTTGACATTAAATCTTGAAAACACAGGCGAAGAGCTACTAAAAAACATACTTATTCCTTTAACAAAAGAAGTTGAATGGCAAGATATTACAACGACCTTAGGTGCTGTAGAAAACGATGCTTGGTACATAACTGAACTACCATCTGGACAAACAGCTAAACTAACTTCAAAAATAGTACTAGATTTGCCCAATAAAGAAATTCTGAATATAGCTATTACGCCAGAAATCACAGTCAATAATATTTCCATACCTCAAGAAACTGAAAACAAAGAACTCACAATTGTTCACCCCAAAGCCAACTTGGGAGTTTATTGGCAAACTGATACAGCTCATATTAAACCAAATGAAATAGCGGATTTATTTATTAATATAAAAAATATTGGAAACGTGACACTGACTAACCCAAAAATTGAAATGCCAATACCTGCGAGTATTGTCAATCCAACCACTTTGGCTAGTTTAAACAAAGGCTACTATGCCAATGGCATATTTACAAAAAATTTAGACAAAAATCTACTACCAAATGAAGAAACTGTTTTAACTATAAAAGTTCCTATTGTTTACTATCCACAAGGTGGCAATGATCTGACCCTACACCTAACACCCAAACTAACAGCCACTGTAGCTGAAATCCAAAATAGTAATTACAACAATTCATCTGAATCAAATTCAATAAAAATTGGTACACAGTTATTATTTAATACTGAGATAAGATACTACACAGCTGAAGGTGATCAACTTGGTCGCGGACCTTTACCACCACAAGTTGGCAAAGAAACTAAATATTGGTGCTTTATAAATCTTACCAATGGAGCCAGCAAAACAACTGATTTACAACTAACAGGCAGCCTACCAGCTGGTATTAGCTGGGCTGATAAAAGCAGTGTCAGTCACGGTGCTGATGTGACCTATAAAAATGGTAATTTTAGCTGGTCAGCTAATAATCTACCTGCCTATGGTAAAGCCGGAATTTATTTTGAGCTTTCCGTGACCCCACAAACCGACCAAATAGGTAAAAGCCCTATTTTGATAGAAAGTATAAATCTGACAGCCACTGATTCCTACACCGGCGAAATTATCACCCATTCTAGCCAAAACCTAGACATTAGCCTACCCAATGACTCTATAGGACAAAACAAGGGCGTTATAGTGCAATAATTTAGCTAAAATAAGCCAAA
>CAZRUM010000039.1:6643-7740 GCA_964603435.1 uncultured Gammaproteobacteria bacterium
ATAGCAATGTTAGGTCAAAAAGGAATGCCTGCCATCCATGGTGGGGTTGAGAGTCATGTTCATGACCTGTCTTTGCATTTGGTTTCTGATGGTCACGAAGTTACAGTCTATTCTCGTAAATGGTACACTGGTGGAAAAGATACTAATTTTGATGGTGTAAAAATTAAATATACCAGAGGTATTCACACTAAACATCTAGATGCCATCACCCATACTCTTACAGCTACTCTCAGTGCCATGCATGGAAATTTTGACATTCTTCATTATCACGGTGTTGGACCAGCACTTTTAGCTTGGATCCCAAGATTATTTGCTCGTAAGAAAAAAGTAATTATCACTTTTCATTCTATTGATCGCTACCATGATAAATGGAACTGGATAGCTCGTATTTTCTTAAGACTAGGCGAAAAAGCTGCTTGTACTATTCCACACAAAACTATTACCGTTTCACAATCAATTGAAAACTACTGTGTCAATGAATTTAACAAAAATACCACCTATATTCCCAACGGTGTTTATTTGTCTAACACCACCAATAAAAATATAAATAACATTAATCAATTTGGTTTAGAAAAAAACAATTATTTTGTTATGGTTTCTCGCCTGATAAAACACAAAGGCGTACATCTATTGATTGAGGCTTTCAATAATTTAAAAAATCACAATTCCAACAATGAAAAAATTCAAAAACTAAAACTAGCTATTGTTGGTGGTTCTGCTTATACCAACAAATACGTTGAAGAATTGCACCAGTTAGCAGCCAAAAGTAATGATATTATTTTTACAGATTTTCAATCTGGTAACGTACTGGAAGATTTATATAGAAATGCTTTGACTTTAATTCACCCTTCACTCAACGAGGGTCTCCCTATCACTGTTTTACAAGGCATGTCTTATGCTCAACCAGTCTTAGTTTCAAATATCACCGAACACAAGGAACTTATTTCTGACAATCGTTTTATCTTTCGTGAAAACGATATAGATGATTTAGAAAAATCTATGCTAAATTTTATTGAAATGCCAGATTCAGAAAAAAATAAGATAGGCAAAGAAAATAAAATTATTATTGAAAAACTTTATCACTGGGATAAAATCAC
>CAZRUM010000040.1:0-7268 GCA_964603435.1 uncultured Gammaproteobacteria bacterium
AGTCCTGGTATTACAAAAGTATAAAATATTTGTTTTTTTGTCATACAATATAATGCGTTCCGACACTCTCATCTCTCTCTAGCGCAGCTTTTGTTATTAGAATGGCCACTAAACAGATATTTCTCAGTTCTATAATTTCTCCGTTTACACCTTTATTAAAAATCTTTTCTATTTTTGTAGAATATTCATTTAATTTTTCCAAAGTTTTTTCCAGTTTTTTTGGTTCACGCACAATACCAACGTTCTTCCACATTAGACGTTGTATGTCCAATTTAAGTTGGTATATTTCTTTGGTTAGGCTTTTAGAAATTTTATAATTTGAAATTGTTTTTGCCGAATGCATCAGTGTGTCCTGAATTTTTAAATTTTTAATATAGTTTGTCGCACTTTTCACGGCACGTGAGGAAAAGACCATGCACTCCAAAAGAGAATTAGAAGCTAATCGATTGGCGCCGTGTACACCGGTGTGGGCGACTTCACCAAAAGCAAATAAACCTTTTATATTTGTTTTACCATTCAGATTTGTGTGTATACCACCGCAGACAAAATGAGCAGCAGGGGAGACAGGTATTAAATTTTTGTCCATTTTTATATTATGCCACCAGAGGTTTTCATAAATATAAGGAAAACGTTGTTTGATAAATTTACTTCCTTTGTGTGTTATATCCAAATATACTTGTTCTTTTTTACTTTCTTCATAAATTGCACGCGCGACAATATCACGAGGGGCTAATTCTTTTAGTTTGTCATATTTGTGCATAAATCTTTTACCAGCTTTGTTTACAAGGTGTCCGCCTTCACCACGCATGGTTTCTGAAATCAAAAAGGCGGGAGCATCTTTTTTATCAAGAGCTGTGGGGTGGAATTGAATAAATTCCATGTCTTGTATTTCGGCTCCTGCGGTGTGAGCCATAGCGACACCATCACCAGTAGCAATTTTTGGATTGGAGTTGCGCAGGTAAACTTGCCCTGCTCCACCGGTGGCTAAAATAGTTGCTTTGGAATTGAAAGTAAGGATTTTATTTTTTTCAGTATCTAGTACCAGAGCTCCGTGACAAATCTTGTCTTTCATAACTAATTCAAAAGCCAAATGAGATTCAAAAATTTCTATATTATCATTATGGCGCACCTGATGAATTAAGGCGCGTTCAATTTCTTTTCCAGTGGCATCATTAGAGTAAGCGATTCTTTTTTTACTGTGACCACCTTCTTTACTAAGGCAAATATCATCTTCACATTTACTAAAACCTACCCCTAGTTTGATTAGACGTTTTATTTCTTTGGGGGCTTGTCCCACCATTATTTCTACAGCTTTTTTATTATTAAGATTGCAACCTGCCTGCAGAGTATCTTTGATATGTTTTTCAAAGCTATCATATTTATCTAGCACAGCTGCAATGCCACCCTGAGCATAGTTGCTATTACTCTCCATCAATTCTTTTTTTGTGACAATCGCAACTTTATCGTGCTTCGCTGCGTCAATAGCAAAATTAAGCCCTGCAATACCAGAGCCAATAACGAGGAAGTCATATTGTAGACTTGAATTATTTTTCATTTATGTTAGTATATTTAGGACGGTCAACGGATACCAAGGAGGTATTATCATGGAAACCCGTCGTTGTTCCGAGGTTGTCGTGGTCTAGCGGTGCACGCTCGACTCCCGCGTCAGGCAGGGTTATAATCAAGTTAGTCGGGAAAAAGACCCTGCCAGAACACACGTTTGTTCTTTGAGTAAATCTGGGCTGAATTTAGTCCCATGGGCTTTGTTCCAAGGATGGACTCTCGAAGTCCGTATACAAACGTGGCCCGTAAGGGCAGATGACCAAACGTAAAGGAATTCTCGGGGGTGTATACGGCACCCCCTTTTCTCAATCCTAGTTGTCGGGGTTGTTTTTTATTTATAAAATATTCAAACTTAGATCAAGAGCTTTCGCGGAGTGGGTGAGTGAACCTAGCGAAATTATATCCACACCAGTTTTTTGGTATTCTCTAATATTTTTTTCTGTAATTCCACCAGAAGCTTCCAAAATGATATTTTTATTTATTTTTCTAATTTGGGGTACCAGTTTTTTAATAAGCTCTGTTTTCATATTGTCGAGCATTATTGCTCCAGGATTTTGTTTGGTAAACTTCAGAGCTTGTTTTTCGGTTTTGCATTCTATCTCATAAAAATCTAAATCCTGAGCGAAAGCTGAGTAAAGCGAAGCTGAAGTCGAAGGATCCCGTTGTTTGTCTGTCGATCTACGGGATGTTTCGACTCCACTCCCTTTCGCTTTGCTCAAGGTCGTTTCGCTCAACATTTGTAGGTGGTTGTCTTTGATAAGAATCCAATCGTAAAGACCAAGACGATGTGTGCCTCCACCACCAAGTACAACAGCTTTTTTATCCAGTAGCCCCCATTGAGTCTTTCTGGTTGAAACAAGAAGTGGTCTTGATTTTAAAATTAATTTATTTGTTTGTGTGGCAATACCAGACATTCGTTGTAAAATATTTAAAATAGTTCTTTCTAATTTTAGAATATCTTTTATGCCGCCTGTTATTTTTAAAATTTTATTACCTTTTTTTATTTTGTTTCCGTCCTTTTGATAAATTGTGGTTTTTATTCTGTATTTTTTTAAGAGCCAGTTTATTTCTTCTATACCTGCAATAACACCAGATTCCTTTGCAATAATAATAGCTGTAGTTTTTTTATTTTGTTTGATTAAAGTGTCGGTGGTGACGTCACCTTTGTCGTCTAAGTCTTCCTGTAACATAAAATCAACCAGCCATTTTACTTGGGTTTTGTATTTAGAATTTCTGAGGGTAAGTTTTGACTTCTGGTTGAAGTACTTTTTTATTTTTTCTTGTTTTGTCATAAAATTAGTTTTAATTCGTTCGATTCGTCTTATTCGCGTTCTATTAAACAATGATAAATAGAACACTAATTTAACGAATTAAACTAATCGGAACGAATTATTTTATTTTCATCATTTTATCTAAAGCTAATTTAGCTTTTTCTATTATATCACTATTTATCTCAATAATTTGTTCTTTGGTGGGATTTTTTAGAGCACCTAGAATATCTTCAAGTTTGATTTTCTTCATATAAGGACAAAGATTGCAGGTACCAACAATATTTCTTTCAGGAAATTCAGTTTTTATTCTGTCTGTTATTCCACATTCAGTAACTAGCATGACATCGTCATCATGATTTGCGACATAATTTACCATGTCAGTGGTGCTACCAGCTAGATCAGCATGGTCTACTACAGCAGGATTGCATTCTGTGTGAGCTAATATTTTTGCATTTGGATATTGCTTGCGAAGTTTTATAATACTTTCCGGATTAAATTCTTCATGAACAGTACAAGTACCGTCCCAGAGAATTAGTTTTTTGTTAGTTAGTTTTTGTAAATTTCTTCCCATCAAGTTATCTGGCACAAAAATAACTTCTTCACTATTAAGAGATTCTATTACTTTTAGAGCATTGGCAGAAGTACAGACCAGATCACACTCTGCTTTTACTTCAGCATAAGTATTTATATAGCAAACTACTGGTACACCAGGGTGCTCTATTTTTAATTTTTTTACATCCTCAGCATTAATTGACTCAGCTAGAGAACAACCAGATATAGTAGGAACTAAGACTTGTTTATCAGGATTTAAAATTTTGGCAGTTTCGCCCATGAAATAAACTGAACAGAAAATAATTTTATCAGCGTCAACTTCACTTGCAATTTTACTTAGTCCATATGAATCTCCAATATAATCTGCCACACCATACATTATATCTGGGGTTTGGTAGGAGTGGGCGAGTATGACTGCGTTTTGTTCACGTTTTAGTTTATTAATCTCAAGAGTCAACGGAGCAATACGTTCACAATCACTTTCAGTAAAGCAAGTCTTATTTAGTTTTTCAAAAAGACGTGCAGTTTCTTGTCTTATTTCTGTGGCACTTATATCCATATTTTTTTGTATAGTTTTTACAATATAGTTTTCTTTTTCAAATAATTTTTTTACCCAATCGTTGCCAGTATAAACTATGTCAAATTCATTCACGATGTTTTTTACATGTTCTACCCAATTATCTTCGTTATGAATATCTGGAATGGCAATTATCTTGATATCCTGAACGGAGCGAAGCGGAGTCGAAGGATCCCGTTGTCTATGTGTCGAGCTACGGGATGTTTCGACTTCACTCCTTTCAGTCGTTTCGCTCAACATTAACAGTGCTTCTTCAATCATTTTTTGGCGTTCCTCAAAACTGTACGGATTATCATCAGTCTTGCTGTACTGAGAACTACCAATACCAATAATTATTTCATCTTCTGAAATTTGTTTTATGGCATCAAGGTGTCCTTGGTGAAATGGTTGGAAACGCCCGATAAAAAGTGCTTTTTTCATATTTATTAATAGAACTCAAATTATACAAATCAGACAAATTTATACAAATAAATAATTTGCGAAAATTTGAAGTAATTTGTTAGATTTGTGTTCTATTGTAATTTACAAATCGGAGCTATACTTCTCTTGTGCTCAGAATTTTTAATTAAGTTTTGTACTAGTTCAATCTCTGTGTTATCAAAATCAGATAGACTTTTATTATTTTCTCCGACAGGGACGGATCCGCCTTGGGTGGAAAGTGCTAATAAAATTTTATCTAAATTTTCATAAGTAATACCAAGCTCTTCTTCATCAGTCTGACCTTCCCAGAGTCCTGCAGACGGAGGTCTAGTAATAATACTTTCTGGAATACCAATATATCTGGCTAGTTCTCGTTCATCAGTTTTGTACAAATCTCCAATTGGTAAAATATCACAACCAGCATCACCATGTTTTGTAGAATAGCCAGTCATTATTTCTGTTTTGTTACCAGTTCCTAAAACAAGTCCGTTAAGTTCGTTAGCTTTGGAGTAGAGGAGTGTCATTCTTATGCGGGCCTTCAAGTTTCCCAAAGTCATTTTATTTGGTTCAAAATCTAACACATCATTATAAGTTTCAACTAAATTATCAATATTTAATATTGAATATTTAATATTAAAATTTTTTGCAATTAGTTTTGCCAATTTCAAATCTTCGTCTGTATTAGTATTAGACGGCATCATGACTCCATATACTTTGTCAGCTCCTAAAGCTTCTACTGCTAAATAAACAACAACAGAAGAATCTAAGCCTCCAGAGAGCCCCAAGACAACAGGCTTGTCTCCTGTTTGGGCTTTGATAAAATTAATTATTTTATTTTTTATTTTTTCCATAAGTTTTGTTGTAAACTCTTTTGAAATTTCCTCGTTTCAAGTTAAAAGCTTGGCGTTCGTCATGGTGATTTATAATATTACCAATCAACGTTTTACATTTTGGACATTTTAATATTTTTAAATTTGCGTACTTATCAGTACCAAGTATTCGATTTAAATAACAACGTCTTAACCACCCCGGACCGTCTTTTTGGTATGTAAATAGAAATTCACCACATTTGGCACATGATATGTCCAGTACCTTGCACGTACCACCCTTTTTGTGGAAGTATCTATCTTTGATGGTTAGTTTCATAGTGGGGGTATTCTAGCAAAAAAGTTTAATAATTACCAGGTGTTGACTGGTGGTCTTCTTTTTGTTTATAATGTATATAAGCTGGTGCGTAAACGGAAATGGAAAGAGAGGGTCTATGGTAGCCATTGCCAAAGAGAGAGAGAGCTTCCTCACATGATTTCCAGTACGGAGTTTTGGGAAGTTGTGGAGGCTGACGAGAGCCAGACTTCCTATGCCAGGTTGATGGTCAAGGGTACGGATGTCACTTGCCAGCCGGTTGGTGGCGGTCGTGTCGTTTTGAACAGTGACCTGGGCATCATCTACTACAAAAGGATGGATGCAGAGGACAGGGCAAAGAAGTTGAACAGGATTTGGAACAAGAGTCGTTCGTGACAAGTCGTCTCAACAACACTCGCCCAACCACAATAAGGAGATGTCCATGACGAGTACTTTGTAGATATTTGTCTATAGAGTAATGTCATGGACAAAAAACAGTAAAGACGCGATTAATCGCGTCTTTACTGTTTTTTGTAGTCCCAAGGGGAATCGAACCCCTGTTCCCAGGATGAAAACCTGGTGTCCTAACCACTAGACGATGGGACCATGTTAGAACGACAAAATTATACTATATATAATAAAATATGTCAAGAATAGTAGACTGTGTATTCAAAAACACCCTCATTTCCTCCGATAATAATTTAATTATTTAAATCATTGTCGCAGGGAGGGTGTTTTTGAAAAAAATGAACATATAATTGAATTACCTCACACTCCACTGCTTTGCGATTGAAAAACCACATCTTTGTGGTGGAGGTCTATATGAGATACTCCAGCTTTCGGGCCAACTTTGTGAGGATCCAAGTGGTCCTACCGACGATAGCAGTGATCAGTATGTGGAAAAAGATAATGAGCGGTGTGTTGAGCCCGCGAGCATCCAGTCCCAGGCTGATTGCTGCCGAGTTGATGCGAATCAGACGAGCAATCAATCCATGGCTATTTGCTACGAGTAGGAGAGTCACGATCATCGCGATGGCAGTGATTGTCAGCCACGGCCATCCCTTCGAGATTTTCATGGTGACCTCCTAGAGACTCTTACCGAGAGGTCCAGGGCGCAAATTACCATACTGTTCTTCTCCGGCCTCCTGGACGACGATCATGAACGGGAATTCCTGTCCCGAGAAGGCGTAGCCGAGGAAGGCATTCTCCATCGAATTCTCCATGGTGTATTCCCATCCCTGGAGACGAATGTATTCCTCCAGACCATCCGGGTTGAAGCGGACGATTTTGGTGTTGATGACCCTGGCGTCCGAGGGGATGGTGACCTTGAAGGGAAGCATGTTTGCGTAGGTCACGCGTGTGAACGGACTGGTGACATACCAACCCGGGTCTACCTGTTGCCAGACTTCTCCGTTGAGGGAGTCGTAGGCCACGCCGATCTCGTTGATCGTGACGTGGTTCAGGGAGGCGATGTAGAAGAGCGGTGCTCCCAACATGACAATGATGAAGAGTGCCAGCGCTACTTTTCGTCTCCAGCTACCGAAGACCTGGGTGAAAGTCTGGTTCGACATGGGTAAAACTCCTGTTCTTTTTTCCTTTAGCGTCTTGTGTTCACTACCGCGAAATCCACGGTTTGTGAAAAAACAAAGACTTCAAATAATTCTAGTATATATTAATAATTATGTCAATGCGAGACATGGATATTTTTTTGGCTAAATCTAGCCAATTTTTTGTTTCCACAGTTTACTCTATTGACACATAAT
>CAZRUM010000041.1:0-2141 GCA_964603435.1 uncultured Gammaproteobacteria bacterium
CCTTCTATTTTTATATTCAACTTGAACAAGACGTAAAAAACAATAACTAGAGCCACATAAATTACCAAATCAACTCCACGGCCAATCCCAACGTACTCAGCTAGCACTTGCAGAGCATTTGGCCATAAAACCGCTACCAAAGCAGCCAACCAAAATACAATCCAAAAGATAGTTCCTTTGGGCCCAAGCAAACCTTCTTTTTTACGTTTTATTACACTAACAATAGCGAACAAAACAAACAGACTAAATAAAATTTGGAATAATATAAGCATATTTTTATTTTAAAAATTTACCAAAAAATAAATCACGTAAAACCCCTACTCCGTGGATCAATCCACCCCCATACTGATGATATACCACTTTAACAGGAAATTCAATATAATTCAAACCAAATTTCTTTGCTTTGGCTGGAATCTCGGTGGCATGGGCCATTCTGTCTTGTTCGATGACAATATTTTCCAAAGCCTTTCTATTTAAAATTCTAAAACCATTATGAATGTCTGTTAGATAAACTCCGGACATTTTATTGAAAATACGAGCAATTGGAAACAAAATATATTTCTTTAGAAAAGGTACTTTGGTGCGATCATCCAAAAAACGAGAACCAAACAATATGTCTACATTTTCTTTTTTAACAATCTCCAAAGCTGGTAAAATATCCTCTACACAAAATTGACCATCACCATCAAAATGCAAAACATAGTCAGCCTTATTCTTTAAACAATATTCATGTCCAGTTTGTAAAGATGCTCCTTGCCCACGGTTAATTTTATGTCGTAATACTGTTGCCCCAGCTTCTTTTGCTATTTTTGAAGTATTATCTTTTGAAGCATCGTCTATCACCACTACTTTATCTACATGCTCAAAAAGGCTCTGCACAACAGAGCCAATTTTTTGTTCTTCATTGAAAGCTGGAACCAAAGCTATAAACATAAAAACACTTTAGCAAATGAGCACATTAGCACTCAAGCACTTTCATTATTAATTCTATTTTTAACTGATTCTATTTCAGACCACAGCATAGCACCAATCTCATCTCCTGTTTTAAATATAAAATTATATTGTTCTTTATTTAACCATTCTTCCTCCAAAGCAAATTCTAATAAAATCAGCGTTTCATGCAAAGAACCATAGGCAATTTCAAAAAAATTCAATTGAACCTTTTTTCTTATTCTAGTAAAACCTTCTGTGTAATTCAACAATATTGATAACCCTGCTCTTTTTAACTGTGAACTAGCACCAAACATTTCTTCCTTAGGAAACAACTTATTTATTTTATAAACATAATGCACATATTCTTTAATCAATTTTAACAATCTTTTTTGAAATGGAGACATCGCAAGTATAGACATAATTATTCTGTGCTTTTGTGCTTAAGTGCTGTAGTGCTATTGTGATTAAGTACTAAAAAATTAGCTACCCAAATTCAAAGACTCCTTATGAGAAATCGTATAATCAATCGTTTTTTTCAAACCATTTTCTAAATTGATCAAAGGCAACCAACCGAGATCTTCTTTGGCACGTGTTAAATCAGGAATACCTTTTGGACTCATAAACCCAAGAGGTTCAGCAAAAACAATTTTTGAACTAGAACCAGTCATTTCTATAATTTTTTTAGCTACTTCCCCCATAGTAACATTTTCATCACGACCCAAATTTACCAATGAAACCTCCGGCCCCATAGACATCAATCTCACAATACCATCTATCATGTCAGATACATAGCAAAGTGTGGTACCAAAATTTTCATCACCATAGATTGTTAAATCTCTACCTTCAAGCGCATTTAAAATAAAATCTGGTACCATAAAACCATCACGCAATTTCATTCTTGAACCATAAGTTGTAAAAACACGAGCAATCTTGGTATCAAGACCATAGACTTGACGGTATGTCTCTACACAAGTCTCAGCGAATCTCTTGCCCTCATCATAACAACCACGAGGAGACAAATGATTCACCAAACCTTCTTCAGTCTCTGGAAAAATATTATCCTCGTCCGCCGATGAACCATAAATAACTGAACTAGAAGTAAACAAATATCTAGCTTTGTATTTTACTGCCAAATCAAGCGTATTCAACATAGCTTTTGAATTTGACCACAAAGAATGAATTTTTAAATCTTCAAAATTCTTTGGACT
>CAZRUM010000041.1:2241-6193 GCA_964603435.1 uncultured Gammaproteobacteria bacterium
GTCACGAGTACATTCTTTTTATCAAAAATTGGTGTTTCTCCTATCATACATCTAGTTAAAAGTTTATAAAGTCAAAAGTCAAAAAAAATTAATCTTATTTAATATTTTCAAATTTTTAATCTTTTTTAAAAAAAATCTTTGTATCCAATTTTCGTAATTCGTAAATTCGGACAAATTCGAAATTCGTATGTTCTTAGTATACCAAGAATTTAAGATTTTGTGTACCAGTAAAATCAAATGGTCTCCACTCTGCTATTTTCTTTATTTTTCCACTCCAAACACGTACTGGTTGTTTACCAGACAAAGGTGACAAAAATATGTCATCTTTACCATCATTATCATAATCTGCAATTGCTATATCTACAGCATCTAAATAATCTCCTGCATAGGCCATAAACTTTCTTTTTAATTTACCATTGCTACTATAATACACTAGATAGGAAGAAAATCCAGATCCGTTGGATAATATATAATCCTCATCTCCATCCCCATCTATATCACCTATACCCAGGTCACCCTGTGAATCAAGACTACCCACCAAAAAACTATAAGTAACTTCATTTGTTGAATTATATCTTTCTATTTTTAAATTATCAGATTTGTAAAAAACCACAATTTCTTGTTTGTCTGTCTCAGACTGAACAGCCAAATCTATAGAAACACCATCATGGGATTCTGTGATATCTAAACTATCCAATTCTCTACCTCCCAGAGTAAAAATACGATACAATTCATGACTAGCATAATTTGGTGATAAAATTATTTCTGGTTTTTCATCATCCCTTACATTACCAATCACAATATTTGAGGGACCATTTGAATCAACTTGCCATTTTTTAATCAATGCCCCATCTTCACTAAAAAAAGTAATCTCTGTTTTCTTATTATCAATTTGACGGGCAGTCACAATATTTTTTTTACCAGCCTGATTGTATGCAGTGATATCATCAATATCTTTCAAAAAAATAACCTTAGTTTTTTCTAGATTTTTTTCTACTTCACCAGTCTCTGTGTCAAAAATCCAAATATTTTTTTTGTACTTGCTTGTTTTTGGCTGGGACATCGCATAATTGACGGCCTTATCAATTTGCAAAAGTCCGGCACCAAACAAATTGGCATACATATTTTCATCTTGATTTGGGGTGTGAAGAACAGAAGAAGTTAAGGCATAAAAAATTTCTTTTGGCCCCCAACCTGGTTGTACACTTTTTAGAAGTGCCACTGCCCCACTCACAAGCGGTGTAGCAAAAGAAGTCCCATTCCAATTTTCTACATATCTTTCATCTAACCCATTGGTAGGTGAAAAACGCACTGTACTATTTATACCCATACCAGGCGCAGTAATATCTATACAACTCGAACCATAATTAGAAAAAATTGCCAAACGATGATCTTGGTTAATAGCATTTACACCAATTACTTTTTCTGGCAATTGACTTCCACCCAAACAAATCGGATAAAGTTTTTCAATATTTAAATCAGAACTAGTATTACCCGCAGCAGCTACCACAACTACACCCTCTTCATAAGCACGGTCAATAGCTTCAATAATCTCAGCACTTTCAAAAGAACCTACCATGCTAATATTTATAACATCAGCACCATTATCAACGGCATAGTTAATAGCTTTAGCAAAACTTTCAAAAGAACCATTACCACCATTGCCCAAAACTTTCAAATTCATTAATTTTACCCGCCAATTAATCCCTACACCATCAAGCTCATTATCACCTACCGCCCCAATGAGACCTGCCACTATCGTACCATGACTAAAGACTTGTTTTTGTTTCTCATTATCTAGTAAGTTTTTTACCTCTGGTCGAGGATCATTATTATTATCAAGAAAATTCCAACCCCAAACATCATCCACATAACCATTTTTATCATCGTCTTTTTTATTATTAGGAATCTCTTTTTTATTTTGCCAGACATTACCACGTAAATCAGGATGAAAAGTATCAAAACCATTATCAAGAACTGCCACTACCACACCGGAAGATCCAGTCGTGACATCCCAAGCCCCATAGGCACTGATATGACTATACGCCCATTGATTAACAAAAGGATCATTAGACTTTTTTGCTAATGATATCTGAGGCAAAACTAAAAATAAAATTGTGACTATAAAAAAATATCTTTTCATGTACTACATTTTTTCTACCTCTTCAGCCAACAAATAAGTTGGGTAATAAATCTCTTTTTCTTTGCTTCCGACACTACCTTTTGATTTTTCAAAATCTATTTTAAAAGGAGACTTAATAATAAATTTATTATTTAATCTATTTGATTTAAATCTACTTGTTTTAGAATCTTTACCAAAATAATAATAACTGCCATTACTGTGTTTATAATAAAGTTTCCCGTCTGTTTTTTTCTTTATAACAGAACCTGCAGGATAATCATAATTATCAATCAACAAATCGTTTAAATTTCCATAACCAGCTGGTGGATAACCGTTAAGTATCTCTGTAGAATCACTAAAACCGTCACCATCAGTATCTTTAGAAGTTGGATCTGTAAACCAATAATTAATTTCTTCATAATCTGTCATACCGTCTTCATCACTATCAAGACGTTTATCACTGGTACCGTAGTCTGCCTCCATTTCACTATCAACTCCATCTCTATCTCTATCAATTACCTTCTCATCACAATCAATATCAGAGGCGTTTAGACAATCTCCGTCATCGGAAACATCATAACTAAGCGTGGAATAAGTACTTGCATAAACTGAATCTAATTCTAAAATTCTTTTATTCCAATTGCTACCATATATTAAATAAGCCTCAACTTCTGACAATACAGGTTTTAATTGACAACCTGGCAAAACACTATAAATTTTTGGTAAACCTCTAAACTTCAAAAGCCACGTTCCTGGTCTAACACAAACAGACAAACCAATTTGATATTGTTTTAATTTACTATTGGAAACAAAACGAATATCATCAAAATTTTCATACCAAGAATGATATACAGCGCTGTTTAAAAATGGATGCAATTGACCATCAAAACCATAGTAATAAATTGTATTACCCTGCCCTTTCAATAATGACCCACTCTCAAAAATAGAACCACCTTCATTTTTATAATTTATTTTCTTACTAACTGTTTTTTTATCTCCATTAGCATCTAAAAATTGCATATAAACTGTTTTTTCACCTTCAGCTTCAGACAATACCCAAGAAATCTTATCTGTTATCTGTTTAAATTCAACACCTTTGAAGCTATTGGAATTATTAACAATGTAACCCTCCACACCAAAAGTGTCTTCTATTTTTAAGGTTACATATCTAGAAGTTGTTTCTTCTTCATCATCATTTATAGAAAAATCTGGATCAGTCTCAGCTGGTACAGATAAATTTATACTTTTTCTATACAATTGTGAAACTTTACTACTATTTTTAAACAAAACGTAGACAGTCTTTGTACCTCGCCCATAGCTTAAATACCATGTTTTTGTTGTCTTATATTTTTCCCACTTAGTATCATATAGATCTGCCTGATTAGATATCTTCATATGAGTAGCCCATTCCGGACCCTGTAAATTAAGGGTTACTTTTCTAACTTGAGTACTTGAACTACCTTTGTTTATTCTAACATAAGAAGATATTGCTGTTTGAACAAAACCAGCATAAAGTAAACCACAGGTAATTATTATTGACACTAGTAAAAAAATTAAGCCAAAATGTTGCTTTTTTCTCATAAATTTGCTAAGATTAATTTGTTTTAAGTATACTTATTATACTAACAAAACCTCAAAAAAGCAATAAATATGAAATTTATTTATCGCATCAAACAATTAATGCTCGCCAGTGGAGACTTGGTGCTTTTTTGTTTTGCTTTTTGGTTGGCTCTCACCCTACGCCACTGGCAGACACCTAATCTAAACTTGATTGAATCACACTTATCTTTATTTATAACTCTTTTTAGCTTTTGGTTAGTTATAAATTAT
>CAZRUM010000042.1:0-5470 GCA_964603435.1 uncultured Gammaproteobacteria bacterium
CGGGCGTTGTAAATAAGCTACAATACCCCTACAAAATAACATCAAAAATATGATAAACCTATACAATACACTCACCAGAAAAAAGGAAATATTCAAACCAATGCGAAAAGGTTTGTTTCCAAAAAAAGAAGTTGGGCTATATACCTGTGGTCCGACTGTTTATAATTACGCTCACATTGGTAATTTGCGTACTTATGTTTTTGAAGATATCTTGAAACGTGTTTTGCAATACAATAAGTATAAGATAAATCACGTGATGAATATTACTGACGTGGGACACCTGACTGACGATGCTGATGCAGGAGAAGACAAGATAGAAGCTGGTGCCAAACGCGAAGGTAAGACTGCTTTAGAAATTGCAAAGCTCTACACAGATGCTTTCAAAGAAAATCTGGAGGACTTAAATATTTTGGAACCAAACATCTGGTGCAAAGCTACTGACCATATTCCAGAACAAATTGATCTAGTGCAAAAACTAATTGACAAAGGTGTAACATATGAAACATCTGACGGAATATATTTTGACACTACAAAAATAAAAGACTACGGCAAACTTGCAAATCTAAAAAACCAGAAACTACAAGAAGGTGCTAGAGTTGATATGGGTGAAAAGAAAAATCCACACGACTTTGCGCTTTGGAAGTTTTCAAAGGCTGACGAAAAAAGACAAATGGAATGGGATGCGTTTGGTAAAAGAGGTTTCCCAGGTTGGCATATAGAGTGCTCTGCCATGAGTATGAAGTATCTGGGCAAGCAATTTGATATACATTGTGGTGGGATTGATCACGTGCCAATTCACCACAGCAATGAAATCGCTCAATCTGAAGCTATTACTGGCAAAAAACCGTGGGTAAAATACTGGCTCCATGGTGAGTTTTTGGTGCTCGGAAAAAACGAAAAAATGGCTAAATCTAGCGAAAATTTTATCACTTTACAGACTCTGAAGGAAAAAGGTATTAGCCCCCTAGCCTATCGCTATTTCCTACTACAGACTCATTATAGAAAACAACTAACATTTTCTTGGGAAGCTCTAGGAGCTGCTCAGACGGGACTCAACAATCTTAGAAAGATGGTGAACAGTCTACCAGAGTATGCCCCAAGAGATCCAAAAATTGATGAAGATTTCATGAAAACCATAAATGATGACCTCAATATGCCAGAGGCTCTAGCCCTTGTCTGGACTGGATTAAAAGACAAATCTATAAATTTGCCGACACTAATAGAGTTTGACAAAGTTCTTGGTCTAGATCTTCATAATCCTGAAAAAAAAGAAATTGCCATTCCAGAAGAAGTTCAAAAACTTCTAGATAAACGCAAAACAGCACGGAAAGTAAAAGATTATGCAAAATCTGATGAGCTACGTGATGAAATTAAAAAACTTGGCTTTGAAGTGGAAGATACTGGGGAGGGACAGAAAATTAGTGAATTGTAAAAATATGGAGACAATAATTTTAACTTCTAGCGGAAGTTTTATTACTGACAATAATATAGACCATATTTTACCTAAGAAAATTACTGATTGTAAGATTGCCTATATAACAACCGCCTCTAACAAGGTGGCTGACAAAAGTTATGTTGAGAAATATAAACAAAAAATGGATGGGTCAAATTTTTCTTATACTGAAATTGATATTGCCGACAAAAACGAAACTGACCTAAAAAAAGAGCTGGTTGGCTATGATATTATCTTAGTTGAGGGTGGAAATACTTTTTATTTATTAAAAGCTGTTCGTAAAAGTGGTTTTGAAAAAATAATTAAACATCTTATTTCCAATGGTGTTGTCTATATCGGCTCAAGTGCTGGTTCATATATTGCTTGCCCCTCGATTGAAATGGCGACTTGGTCTGATAGAAATTATGATAGGTGTGGAGTTGCAGACTACACAGCCATGAACCTAGTCCCCTTTTTAATTAAAGCCCACTATACTCCAGATATGAAAGAAATGCTGAAAGAAAAAATTAAAAATATCAAATATCCCATAAAAATTCTAAATGATAACCAAGCTATTCTTGTGCAGGATAAAAAAGTTCAATTTTTAGGCGACAATAAAATTAATATATAAATAAAAAATATATGTCAGAACCAAAATTCACAGCAGAACAAGCCCAAGAAGTCGCTGATAAAATCGGTTTAGATTTTTCTGTTGCTGATTTTGAGCTAGAAGATTTTCGTATGGGTATGGACGAAGAACTTGAGCATGGCTCCAGAGACCCAGAAACAGACGTGACGGGTGACGATCCATCACTAACTGGCAAAATTACCTGGGCTCACTTGAAAGAATTTGGTGATTATTACCAAAGACTAGAAGAAATGGAACATCAAGCAAAGAAAGATAGGGCTGTAGAATAAAGATTCTTAAAAAAAACAAAAGCCCTTTCACAATTAACAAAATATTTTTACGGTGGGAAGTTTGACTTTTTGAAAAGGATCGGAGAAACCCAATGATAATACAGGCACTCACGGTGCTACTAGGACTCGGCCTTGCTGCTGTGGCGACTATACTCGTGTGTATAGCTTTCGTAGCATTCACAAACTGTGTAGGCTTCTTGTTCGGAATCCTCTCCAAGGAGAGACTACCTCTTCCGAGGACATTCGAGGAAGCTCTCGATGGGGACAGTCTGGCGCCTTTCTACTTTTGGGGTCAAACCCGAGGACGACGGGCGCGGGACAGCGATCTTCCTTGCGGGTGTTTCTAACTTGAGTCGGACTTCCCACACCCGACTTCTCACCTTAAGAATATTTTAAAAAAACAATATGTCAACCATAGAACTCCTCAGACAATTTAGAATCCTAGACTATGCTGTATTTGATTTTGCGGTGTCATTTTTGGGAATCTACCTACTCTCCCCCCTACTAACAAAATTATTCAAGAAAATAAGACTAGATATTCCAAAATTAAACTGGGTTTTTCTAACACTCCCGATTGGAATACTGTCCCATCTACTGGTTGGTAGTATTACCCCTATGACCCAAGACTTTTTTGATATTAGTGATCACTATATTTTGAAAATAGTTATGTTAGTCTTGTTGTTTTTTGGAATTAAGGGTATAAAGATAATTAAGAATGGAACAATCCCCAATGGAAAGAAGGTATAACGTATAAATTGGTATTTTAAATCTCTATTTTGGGGAGTGTTAAGAAAATTGTTAAATAATAAATATGACCACACATAATGAAAGATGTAAGGATTGTAAAAAAAGAGTTTATGAATTATTAACTAAACTTTTTGGTGAAATAAAAATTAATTATAATTTACAATTATCCAATGACTTAGATTCCTTAAAAGAAACTCCATATTATTCCGATTTAAAAAATATTTTTACACTTTTACAAAATCACAGAGGGCACAACAAATTTATACGTGCAAAAAAAATACCAAATGTAGATTTTTTTGTAGTTAATCAAAATTTTATTGTAGAATTTGATGAATCACAACATTTTACAGAACCAAGAAAAATTACTCTTACAAATTATCCCTCTCAATTAAAATTGTCATTCAATAAAAAAACGTGGATTGAACATTGTGAAAAATTACATAAAAAAGATAATGACCCTCCTTTCAGAGATGAACAAAGAGCTTGGTATGACACAATAAGAGATTTTGCACCATCGATTTTAAACTTGAAACCAACGGTTCGCTTATATGCAAAAGATTGTATTTGGTGTAAATTAGATCCAGAAAATAAAGGCGATGTGGAAATATTTAAAAAACTTGTATTTAAAAAATAAAAAGATGAACACCACAAAAATTCAAATAGGGTTAGTTTCATTTGCAATTAATGCTAAAAATAAAAAATCCGCAGACAAACACTATAAATCTTTTATAGAAATTATTAACACGAATGATAACCTGGATATAATAGTCTTTTCTGGTTGGACTTTATTAAAAAAAGATTTAAATTATATTCAAAAAAATATTAAAAACAAAAACTCTTTAATTTTATTTGAAATCTGGGATGATTACTTAAATAATAAAAACCAACATAAAGGATATTATTTTAAAAATGGAATTTTACATGATAAAGATATAGTTCAATTATTTGCAACTTCCAAAGAAATTAATAATGATATTGATTTAATGGAAAAATATTTAGAAGAAATTAAAAATAAAAGAATTATTAAATTTAAAAATAAAAATATATGTTGGTTAATATGTGGAGAAATTAATGTTTTAAGAAATATTCAAAAAGAAAAACAAAGGGTGATATTTCGTCATGAAGAAAATAAAAAATTGAAAAAAAAGTTTTATGAAATTTATAACGATATAGATATTTTTATAAATCCAACCCACACTATAATGGGAAATCAAGGAAAAATGGCAAGAAGAAGAGAATTTCTCTCAAAAACAAAGATTTTTTGTTCTACCTCTAACGCAGATACCCTATCTGCTAGACAAAAATTAAATTCTAAATCTATACAATATCTTTATTCAAAGGGTAAGGAAATAGAAGGAACAATATTAAAACAAAATGATCATTTTATATTTAAAAAATATATTATAAATTAAAATAACATGATCTCAATACAACAAATACAACTCCCAATCACACACTCCGAAGATTGATCCTAAAAACTATGACCAGAATATTACATTTTGTAAAAAAACCAGAAATCCGAAAATATAATATTCAAAATATTGATTTTGAATTAGATATTAATGAACATATATTTCCACCATCTCCACATGGATCATTTTTTGCTGAGAATATAAAAATACATCCAGGAAAATCTGTTATTGATATTGGAACAGGTTCTGGATTTTTGGCAATTCTTGCGGCTAAACTAGGAGGTAATGTATTTGCTACAGATAACGATATAGATGCATTAGACTTGGCAAAGAAAAACGCAACAAAAAATAAAGTTGATATTAATTTTCAAGAAGGAGAGTATTTTGCTAATCTTAAGCAGAAATTTGATATTATAGTAGTTAATCTACCCCAAGAAATTGTGCATCAGAATTACCAACAAGCTATTGGAAAACAACTCACAGACAGTTTTGATGGAGGACCCGACGGAAACAAACAAATTTTAGAATTTCTAGATTTGGCGAAACAATATATGCACGAAAAGTCAAAAATCTTTATAATTGTTTATACTGTTACAGACTACACCAGAACATTGAAAAAAATAATTGACAATTACAATGCGAAACTTATTGCTTTTGACAGTGTACCAACCAAAGAATTTGTTGAAGACAATATTGAATTTTATAAAGAACTAAACGAAGCTGGTAAAATAAAAATATTTAAATCTAATAAAAAATGGATGGCACATGAATATCTTTTTGAATTAACTTTAAAATAACATGATATCAATACAACAAATACAACTCCCAATCACCCACTCTGACGACGAACTGCAAGAAAATATTGCAAAACTTTTAGGATTGAGTTTTGATCAAGTTGAAAACTTTAAGATTACAAAACGAGCCATAGATTCTAGAAAAAAACGTCAGATGATATATTTTG
>CAZRUM010000043.1:0-5328 GCA_964603435.1 uncultured Gammaproteobacteria bacterium
ATTAGAAACCATCTCAAAAGACAAATGATCGTTGCGTCCGCGCAACCAATGTATAATTCCGCGTTGTGCTTTGAGACCTGATAGAGCAGAAAATAAAGTTTCAGTAAGTCCTATTTCTTCCTTTATTTGTTCCAAGCGGTCATCTTGCCCAGCTTGACCTTGCCCACCTTCTGATTTTCTTTCTTTTGGTACCATTATTTGTAAAACAACACGATTGAAAGCTTTGCTACGTTTGGTAGAAAGACGTACAAATGAACGCAACAAAAAAGCCAAGGCTGTAAGAGTTAGTACCGCTAAAATAACAATCAAAATCCAAAAAAGTATTGGATTATCAAGTCCGTTGCCAGTAGAGTAGAATTGTGGTTCTGGTGCAGAAAAAAATTGTAGCATAACATTTTTCTCCCTTCCCTTTATAAGGGGAGGGTTGGGGTAGAGTTCCTCTCACAAGCAACCCCCTCCTAACCTCCCCCTTAAAAATGGGGAGGAATTTTATTGTTTTTTATGAATTTTTTTCAGAGCTAAAATTTTATCAGTTTTGATTTTAGCCTCTTGTTCCAAGAAAAAACGATTGATACCTGGTAGCATACGTAGCCACTCAAGTAATATTTTAAAAACAGTTTTTACTTTTAAATGTGTACGTTTCATGAGATCTCGTATTTCATAAGCAACCTTTTCACCTTTTATTTTGAATTCTTGTTTTTGGATAGGAGTGAGTTCATTGTAAGCTTCTTGTAGGTCACTCTCCATAATTTTTTCAATCTCGACTGTTACTTCATCTTTGACTTGTGGAATTTGGGTAGGTTTTTTTTTTCTATTTTTCAGTTTATTTTTAAGACCTTCAATAGCTTCGTCTATAAATCCTTCATCCTCTTCTTTCTCTGGTTTCACTGTTTCATGTATTTCAACCCCAGCACCTTCTGGAATAGGAGTCTGTTGTTCTTTGGATACAGGTGGTACTTCTGGTACAGCTTGAAGTTGTTCAACCTTAACCCTAGCAGGTGCTTCCTGCTTTGTTTCTTCTGGGGTTTCTTTATCTAGATTGACATTGTGTTTGTCGGGCATATTCTTTAGTGCAAAATAGAAAGTGACAAAAAATTAGGTTTTTTCTTTTACCTTTTTATTTTCAATTTTTTACTTATTACATTATACCAAAAAAAAAGAAAAAGAGCCATGAAAAAGTTTGTGTTGTTGATAATTGACAAAAAGAAAAAACGATGTTAAAATATTTTTTGAAAAAGAGATTCGCGAACCAGGCTTTTGGATGGGTGCAATATGAGCGCAAAGTGTGTGACTGATAGAGATTCTGAATTGGATGGGGCCATTTCTGATTTGCACGCACTGCAAGCGCGTATGTCTCGCGTACAGTCTCAAGGGAAAAGTATTTCTGAGTTGGTAATGCAGGAGAAGGCTCTTATGTTTCGGATTAGGCAGTTGGGAGGGGTCGCCTAGTACTATTTCTCCCAGAGTTTTCTATACAACCTAACACAGATTCAGATGGGTCTGCTGATAGATTGGTCGTGTACGTTCTTTCCCCGTAAGGGGGTGTCTTTGTGCGCAGTCGTCAACAACAACGAAAGGAGAGACGACTGCGCAGACAAAAACAACCTAAGTATTTGGGTTGTTTTTTGATTGACAAAAATAATAAAATGTGTTAAAGTTTTTCTAGTGGAAATGTCAACTCCATGATACGTGGAAGGGTGCTTACATGAGTGATATTCGCCGTCGCATTCGGGATTGTGAGTGGGAGCTCGCTCGGTTGTTCATCTTGCGTGACGATGCCATGGCCTTCATCAAGTGGCTTTGGTTGAGAGACATCGACATCTCTCGCATGGAGAGAGTGAAAGATGAACTCCTGAGAAGTCTCCGATCGGGGCGGAAGCTTCTCAAAAAACTGAAGAAGGAGCGCGCTCATTGGCGTGGTCAGGGCTGACTCACGTAGTTCGACTCCGTCTCTGCATGGGGTAACCTAGTTTCCACTGCGCCGTCGTCAACAACAATGAAAGGAGAGACGACCGCGCAGACAAAAACAACCTAAGTATTTGGGTTGTTTTTTGATTGACCATTTTTTTTTAAAATGATAAAGTAAATAAGAATAGACACAGAACGCCAGGTAGGCGAGGGGGGATACTTACTATGAACGTTGGGTTGACGAGAGATAGAGATCATGGGCAGTTTCTTTCTTTTCGGCTTTTGCTTAAAGCCCAAACAGGGTGTCGCACCAATGGTAGGTGTGTCATCAGGGTCCGTATCGGAGATTTGTCTCACAGGAAGGTATGTGACATGCGCCGTGAAAAACGGCTTTTTCCGATTCTTGGTGTCATCTGGAAGATAGTCTACGTGAGTCAGGTAAGAAGTGGTGGCTACACCGTACACTTCTACCCCGGTGCAGACGTCATCATGACATCTCTGCTCGCCCGAACAATTTGGGTGTGCGAGAAAGCTCTGCGCACAGAGCTAAAAAAAATCATGAGGGGAGGACGTCGGAAGCCTTGGGAGGAGTCGAGTTTTGCCCTGCTCTTCGTTTTTTTCTTTTGTCAGGAAAACCAGATTCCTGAGGGTGATGACCTCGATGCTCTGAGAAGCCACATCTTCTTGGTTGCTGACATCCTGGGAGTACCTTCGCATTGGGAAATCTTGAGGCTGGGCGGGGTTCCAAGTTCTCGGTTCGTTGCCCATTGCCGTCACACCAATCGAGGGGTGTGATTCTCCAACTATCCTACTGCTCTTTTCTACCTCACTGCGCCGTCGTCAACAACAATGAAAGGAGAGACGACCGCGCAGACAAAAAACAGCTCATGTTATTGGGCTGTTTTTTTATCCACAGTATGTTTGACATTAATAATTATAATTTCTATACTAATACCAGTATGATAGTACAAAGACAAAAATTTTATTCTTTTTTCTTCATGAATCTGCCATAGATCCAGTAAATTTTTGTATATAAAAAGAACTATAAAAAATCTGCTGGACTGGCAGATTTTTTGTCGTTCTTTTACAAGTAGTAGAAACATCGAAGTGGAGGTGTAAGATGATCGTAGAAGGAGCCGTTGCTGTTGTTATATTTGCCACGGTAATGGCAAATATAGAAAAAAGTAAGAAAAAAGCAGTCAGGAAAAAGACTGCAGTACCAAAGAAAGGAAGTGCTGTCATGAGTAAAAAAAAGAGTGATCTTCCTGCTGTCGTCACTCCCTACGTTCCACCGGGAGTTCACATGTTTGATGCTATGCAGAGGTTCATGCCTAGTGTCGATGTCGTGCTGGCCCATCGAACTCCTGATCCTGACATGTTTTCCCTGCGTAAGATGGAAGAACTCGCTGAAAGGGAGAATCGTCGGTTCAGGGTGGAACTTGCGAAAACTCAAGAGATGCGCCTAGAGAAATGGGGAATAGCTGCTTCGGCAGGTTTGGCTGCTAGTCCTCCAGAGTATACTGAGTTTAGCTTGACTCGCAAAGTCAGGAAGCGTGGGTTCTGGGGTGACATGAAGACGGTTTCTGAAGAAGAAATCACTGCTAGAAGACGTTGATCTCACCCACAATAAAACTACCTCTACTACTTACCGAACGGTGTAGTCGTTAATTCGATTGCACCGTTCGGTCCCACCAAAAAACAGCTCATGTTATTGGGCTGTTTTTTTGATTATCACTGTTAGAGACGCGATTAATCGCGTCTTTACAGATTGTCGCTTTCAAAAAACACACTTACACAAGGATGAAGTTTATCGGGCAGTTCATCTGGAGAAAACCACTTGTATTCCTTGTGTTCATGTGAAATCTTTATTTCTCCGACATAAGATTTAACAGAAAAAATATAAAAATGTAATGTAAAATTATCAGTGGTAAAAATATAATCAAATTCTTTGATAATTTTATCAGGAATAACATCAAGATTGATTTCTTCTTTTATTTCTCTTATCAAGGTTTGTTCTGGTGTTTCACCTGGTTCCTGTCGTCCACCAGGAAAATCCCATTGATCTTTATATTTTGGGATATCATCAGACCTCTTTAAAAGTAAATATTTTCCGTCTTTGATTATTAATGATTTGGAAGCGTGGCGCATATTATTCAACTGTTTTTTTATGCACTAAATAGTGATGCAAAGTAAACATTCCACCAAGAATCATTAGAGGTAGTGTGAATGCAAATAAAGCAATAGGTTCATTAAAGACATTAAACATAAATATAGTGAGAAAACCTAAGATTGCAATAATGATTCCGCCAATAAGTTCATATTTCCAAGCTAACCAGACAAAGACTAGAAGAATAAGCCAGGGAATGGCGTTTGGGCTGTTATAAATAATGCCTTTTATACCACCACCATAGCTTTCTGCTCCAGAGAGTAGTGCAAAGACAAACCAGAAGAGTGCGATGATTGATAAAACTATGCGAGGAAACCAATAGAGGAATTTTAGCATATGTTTTTGTTTAAAAATTATTTACTTTTTTCAAAGTAATCTAAGATTGCAGATTTAAGATAAAATCTAGCGCATCGACCATCTCTATATGTATCAAGACCTGAATCCAGCGAATCAGTTTTTGATAATTCAGTAAACGCTTGAAAATCCCCAACACTTATTTCAGGAACACTCGTAGCTTTAGATATGGGTTCTTCCCAACTGGGAGGAGTAAAACTACCTATATGTCGTTCTAATGCTAAGGCTTGAAGTTGAAGTCTTTCTTCTTCTGAAGCGTGTTCTCTTGTTCTGGGCATATGTTTTTGTTTAAAAGTTTTTATTTATTTTCTTCAATATTTTTAATATTTTTTTCTTTATCTTTCATCTGGGTTTTCCCCAAACTTGAACCCAAACCTATCATGGCAGTTGCCATTATTTTTAGAAAAAATGAAATTAGTTTTTTAAACATTTTATTTTACAATTTGCACTCGTCCCACTTCACCACTTTCTAGTCTGACTTTTATGCCATGTGGATGAGTGGAGGAGCTGGTAAGAATATCAGCAACTACACCGTCTGTTAGTTCTCCAGTTCCTTGGTCTTTTTTTAAAACAATAGAGACTTCTATCCCAGGTTTTATGTTTTCACGTTTTTGTCCGTCCATAAAGCATTGATTTAGACTGATTTTTTTAATACTATTTTTCTCTATTAATCCATTTTTTATCAAGCGCATTTTCTAGATCAATATCCATAAGATGGGCTACTACAACCGTCATTCCAAATACATCGGCAAGTTCGGCTGCAACTTGTTTTTTTGATTCCTCTTTGGAGACATGTTTTATTGGTCGGCTTTTTTTTCTGTCAATTAAAATTGCTTGAGACAATTCTCCAACTTCTTCAAAAAGTTTGAACAATGCAAAATCTTCGTCTATTTCTATCT
>CAZRUM010000044.1:0-5069 GCA_964603435.1 uncultured Gammaproteobacteria bacterium
GGTATCGGCACCACCACCCCAAGTTCCATGTTACATATAATAGACGAGAGTGCTATCACATCACATCTAGTCACAATGCAAGCTGGTAGTGCTAGTACGCCAATCACTGGAGCATATAGCGGACAAAATTTAACAGGATATTATTCTGGTACTCCAATTGCAACTTTATCTAACAATTCTCTCATATCTCGTGGTATTGGTTCAGGTGGTTCATTTGTGGCTGGCTCATTTGGATTGACAACTAATGCTTCGGATAGTGCTGCCGGAATTTTAACTGCTAACGCACTTTCATTAGACAAAACTGCTGGAGGAAGTGCAACTACAATCGGAACAATGTATTATGGTGATTTTACTTATGATATTTTTAAACCTAGCTTTACTGCCAATAGTAATTTGACAATAGTAAATCAAAGTGTGGATGGAAGTGGTAATGGTAAAGATATTGTTTTTAGTGTTGCTAACGGCACAGATGGAGATGACAATGCTGGTAATTATGTATTTGGTTATGCCACTGGAAGTGGAGATGGTTTAATGAGTAGAGTTATTTATGAAAAATCTCACACAGCCACAGAAGAAGATGACGGTTCAATGTCAGTAATTCCTTGGATCCAAACATCTGGTTGGAATACAGACACATCCGCAGCTGTAGATGGTGCTTTTGTTTGGTCAACAGAGGGCTCGGATGGAGATAATAACACAAATGTATTTGGAGAACACAAACTTCTATGGGTGTCCGAAGATTTTTCTTTGGAGAAATCTTTTATAAGTTTTAGTGACGAGGGGGTTAATTTTGACCTTTCAGCAGAAGCAGAATCTGGAACACAAGAAATGAATGGTAATTTAATTTCTTTTGAAGCCAACGCTTGGAATACTGGTAATGAAGAAGGACAGGGTGTTTATTATTCAATGCAAGCTATGGCAAATGCTGGTGCCAACACAAGTGCAGATTTAATTTTCTTGAATAATAATGGAGATGAAAAGTTTAGATTTACTGATGCTGGGTATCTTGGTATTGGTACTTCTACACCAAGTTCTGTCTTGCATGTGGTAGGTACATCAACTTTTGCGGGTGATGTAAGTATAGCTAGTCTTTCCTCTAATGGAGTAGTTTATTCCAATGGAACTTATTTAACAAATGTTGAAGCCTCTGATGAGCGTTTAAAAACTAATATTGAAAGTATTCCAGATATTTTAGAAAAGATTTTGGGTTTGCGTCCGGTTAGTTTTGATTGGATTAGCAACGGTGAGGCAAGTCTAGGATTTATTGCTCAGGAAATGGAAGAAGTAATGCCAGAATTAGTCAAAGAAGGATTTGGTGGTTATAAAGGTATTTTGTCAGATAAACTTGTGCCATATCTCGTAAAAGCTATCCAAGAACAACAGGTTCAAATTACAAATTTAAATTCTCTAATTTTAAGCGGTTCATTAGATGAATTTGCAGCCGATCAGTCAGAGAAAGGGGCACTTGTATTTGCTGGTGATATTGAGTTTACAGGCCATGTTGCTTTCAATGAAGACACTGTGGGTGTGGCGACTGTCCTAGCTGGTGAGACAGAAGTCCAAATTGATTTTGTAGAAGAATATGGAAATGAACCGGTTGTCACAATTTCACTGGCGACTGATGTTGATTTGGATAAATATTTTGTAAGCGATATTACTACGAGTAGCTTTGCTATTAAAATTTTCCCTACATCTAGTGTTGATATTAAATTTAATTGGCATGCCTTTGGTGTGATTGGTGAAGAAGAGGAAGAAAGTGAGATTGTCGAAATAGATTCAGAAGTGGTAGAAGAAGTCGTTGTAGAAACACCAGTAGAAGAACCTGTTGTGGAGGAAGTTGTTGAAGAGACTGTTCCAGGAGAAGAAACTACAGAGGAGGAAAGTGAGACTGTAGAAACAAATCCAGAAGTGATAGAAGAAGAGGTTATTGTTGAAGAAGGTGCTGACGAAGAAGAAGTCGCTGCAGAAACACCAGCAGAAGAACCTCTCGTAGAGGAAGTCGTTGAAGAGACTGTTCCAGGAGAAGAAAGTTCAGGAGAGGGAGATGTTATTATTGAAACAGATCCAGAAGTGGTAGTAGAAGAGGTTGTTGTTGAAGAAGAAGTCGTTGCAGAAACACCAGCAGAAGAACCTGTTGTAGAGGAAGTTGTTGAAGAGACTGTTCCAGAGCCTGCTGTGGAAGAAGCTCCTGTTGTAGAAGAATCTTCTCCAGTAGAAACCCCAAGTACAGAGAGTACCGAAAGCGCTCCGGTTGAGGCACCCGCAGAGAGTAGTCCTGAGCCTGCAGAATCTGCTCCGAGTGAAACTGTTCCTACAGAAACTAGTGTAGAATAAAGAAAATAAAGTTATAAAATCCACTCTCGTGAGTGGTTTTTATGTGCATTGAAACCAATATCCAAAGGTGTTATAATAGCATTAATTCTGTCCTAGGTGGATAAATTAAACAGATTTTGATATGGCAAAGAAAAAAGAACAATCACGTAAAATTGTTTCGCAGTCACGTGATAAGAAAAAACCAACCGCTCTCATTATTATGGATGGGTTTGGTTTGGTTTCAGCAAAAAATAAAGGGAATGCTATAACACCGGAGACTGCTCCCCATATTTTTGATTATTTAAAAAAATATCCAAATTCTACTTTAAAAACTTATGGTGAAAATGTAGGTTTGTTCAAAGGCCAGCAGGGGAATTCTGAAGCTGGGCATATGAATATTGGAGCTGGCAGAGTAGTAAAACAAGATTTAGTAGATATTTCAGAAGCAATTGCTGATGGAACTTTCTATAAAAATGAAGCTTTCAAACAGGCTATTCATCATGTTAGAAAATATAAGACTGCCATACATGTTATGGGTTTATTAACAGATAGTAATAGTGCTCATGCTTATCCTGAGCATTTGTATGCAGTTTTAGAATTATTAAAAAAAGAAAAAATTAAAAAGGTATACCTACATCTTTTTACAGATGGACGTGATTCTTCTCCTCATGGGGCGGCAGGTTTTTTAAAAAAACTTAGAAATAAAATGAAAAATGGGGAAGAAATTGCTACTGTGATGGGGCGTTTTTATGCTATGGATAGAAATAAAATTTGGGAAAGAACCGAACAAGCTTACGAGGCTATGGTGGAGGGTAAGGGGTGTAATGCCAAAAGTGCTGAGGAAGCTTTATCCCAATCTTATAATCGTGAAGAAACAGATGAATACATTTGTCCTACTGTTATTATAAAAAATAGTAAACCAATTACCACCATCAAGGATAATGATGCAGTTATTTTTATTAATGCTCGTAGTGATAGGGCACGTCAGATCACCAAGGCATTTGTGCAAGATGATTTTAATAAGATGAATCCAGGTAGTTTCAAACGAACTAAACGTCCAGAGAATACGCGTTTTGTGGCTATGACAGATTTTGGTCCAGATTTACCAGGGATTTTTACAGTATTTCCTAGTCCGGATATAGAAAATTGTTTGTCAAAAGTAATTGGCGAAGCCTATAAACAATTATATATTTCTGAGACTGAAAAATATGCTCACGTTACTTATTTTATAAATGGTGGTTTTGCAGACCCTCTAAATGGTGAAGATCGGGAGTTTATAAAATCTCCTTCTATTCGTTCTTATGCCAAAAAACCAGAAATGAATAGTAAAAAAATGGTAGAAAAAATTGTTAATTATATAAAGACTGGTAAATACAATTTTATTTGCGTGAATTTTCCTAATGCTGATATGGTAGGGCACACAGGAGATTTTGAAGCCGGTAAAAAAGCTGTTGGTGCGGTTGATTTGAGTGTGAAGAAAATTGTAGATACTTTATTGACCAAAAATGGACAGGCTCTCATAATTGCTGATCATGGCAATGCTGATGAAATGATAAATTTAAAAACTGGTGAGATGATGACAGAGCATACTACCAATCCAGTGCCTTGTATTTTGGTGAGTAAAAATAATAAAGGTGTAAAATTAAAAAATGGTAAGCTGGCTGATGTGGCTCCAACTTTGTTGAAAATGATGAATATTGATAAGCCAAAAGAAATGACAGGACGGAGTTTAATTTAGGAAATTTCAAATTATAAATTATGTCTCAAAGACCAAAACCAGTAGTCCTTGTCATTTGTGATGGTTGGGGAGTGGCTCCAGATGGGGAGGGAAATGCCATTGCTCAGTCCAAGACACCAAATTTTAAAAAGTTTGTGAGTGAATATCCAGTAATGACGCTACACGCCTCTGGTAATGAGGTGGGTCTTATGTTTGGTGAAATGGGAAATTCGGAAGTGGGTCATTTGAATATTGGTGGCGGAAGAGTTTGTTATCAGACATTGCCGAGGATAAATAAAAATATTGAAGATGGAGATTTTTTTAAGAATAAAGCTTTGCTTGAAGCTATGGACAAAGTTAAAAAAAATAAATCAGCTTTGCATTTGATGGGTTTAGTTGGTCCAGGGCATGTGCATTCTAACACTGATCATCTTTATGCCTTGCTTGAACTGGCAAAAAAAGAAAAAGTAAAACAGGTTTATTTACATTCATTTTTAGACGGACGTGATGCTCCATTCAATTCGGGAATTGATTTTATTCATCATATAAAAAAGAAGATAAAAGAATATGGTCGTGGGGAAATTGCTTCTATTTCTGGTAGATTTTATGCTATGGATAGAGACAATCGTTGGGATAGGGTAGAAAAAGCTTACAAGGCAATTGCTTTGGGTCAAGCTGTGGAGTATTACAAAGATCCTGTGGAAGCAGTCGAGACCTCTTATAAAAAGGAAGTCTACGATGAAGAATTTATCCCGACAGTTATCGGTGCAGAAGGTAAGCCAACAGCGACAGTTAATTCGGGTGATGCTTGTATATTTTTTAATTTTCGTCCAGACAGAGCACGTGAGCTTACTAAAGCTTTTATTTTACCTGGGTTTTCCAAATTTAAACGTGAGTATACAAAAGATATTACTTTTGTGACTATGACGGAGTATGAAAAAGAGTTACCAGTCGTAGTAGCCTATTCTCCGCAAGTTTTACATAATGGATTGTCAGAAGCCATCAGTAGAGAAGGTTTAAAACAATTTCATATTGCCGA
>CAZRUM010000045.1:0-5062 GCA_964603435.1 uncultured Gammaproteobacteria bacterium
AAAAGACACACCCGCAAACAAACTGGTAACCGTCGTTCTCACCATGCTCTAAAAGCAACTGGTACTACCAAATGTGAGAAATGTGATGCTAGTATAATTCCTCACAAAGTTTGTCCTAAATGTGGTACATACAAAGGTAAAAAAGTTGTAGATGTAGAAAAACGTGCTCTACGCCTAAAACGTAGTAAAAAAGCCACAGGTAAAGCTGATAAATAATATGTCTAATAGACACTTGGCCAGATCAATTGTCATGCAAGCACTGTATCAGTGGGATTTTAAGGATCGCCCAACCGCTGCCCTACCTGCCATCATCAAACAAAATATAGAAGAATTTGGTGCAGGTTTGGACGATGACGAAAAATATGTCTATGAAACAGTTGAAGCAATTGTAGACAATCTCAAAAAAATAGACAAAGTGATGGCCAAATATTCCACCAACTGGCCACTTGAACAAATTACTTTGATTGACAGAAATGTCTTGCGTATTGGTATTTATGAATTAAAGTTTAATGATAAAATTCCAGACAAAGTGGCTATCAATGAAGCGATTGAAATTTCTAAAAGTTATGGTGGACAAAGTTCTGGAAAATTTGTCAACGGCATCTTGGGTGCTATTTACAAAGACACAACTAAATAAAACTTACAAACTACAGCTGACAAGTGACATTTGATACCTGGCAATTTGTCGTACGGACAATGATTACAAACTAGAGATATAAATCTCGAAAAATTAATCATATACTCTGTCCCGTATCGAGAAACGAGGTCGGGATTAAATGCCAAAGGTCAGATGTTCTAACCTTTGACCATATGAAAACCGTAGAAGAATACAAAACTAGAGAATTTTCAAAACTTGAAGATAGAATTGGTGTAAAATTTAATGATAAAAATTACATTGTCCAAGCTTTGGTTCATAGATCTTTTCTAAATGAAAATCGAGACTTTGCTCTGGGACATAATGAACGTCTAGAATTTTTGGGTGATGCAGTTTTGGAACTTGTCATTACTGAAAATTTATTTCAAAACTATAAAAATCCAGAGGGTGAACTGACCAACTGGCGTGCAGCTCTCGTCAATGCCAAAATGTGTGCTCAAATTGCAGCTGAGATTGACATGGAACCATACTTATTTCTAAGTCGGGGCGAAAGCAAAGATGCTGGCACAAAAGCTAGAGAATATATCTTGGCCAAAGTAATGGAATCTCTTATCGGAGCCGTCTATGTTGACCAAGGTTGGGATGTCGCCAAGCAGTTCATTATTCGTTGGTTCATTAGTAAACTTCCAGAAGTTTTGGAAAAAGGTTTGTGGATGGATCCAAAATCACGTTTCCAAGAATCATCTCAAGAAATTATTGGTCTTACCCCTACCTACAAAGTATTGAAAGAAGAAGGCCCAGATCACGCCAAAGAATTTGTAGTGGGAGTTTATCTAGATAAAGAAAAGATTGCCGAAGGAAAAGGATCTAGCAAACAAGAAGGTCAAGTAGACGCCGCTGAAAATGCTTTGGAAGAAAAAGGTTGGCCAGGACCAAAGATTGATATTATAGAAAGAGATCACAGCGAAGAATATTGTGGATAAATTTTAAAACCATAAATAGACATGGGTCGCTAGCTCAGCTGGTAGAGCAGGTCCCTCTTAAGGACAAGGTCCAGGGTTCGAGCCCCTGGCGACCCACCAAATAAAAATTCCAAATTTCAAACAACAAATTCCAAAAGGTTACATATTGTTTGGGGTTTGAAAATTGATATTTGGAATTTTTATTTTGCACCTATAGTTCAACGGATAAAACATCGGTCGAAGTTTATCCCGACAAAAGCTCCAGTGGTATAATGGATAATACAACGGTCTTCGGAACCGTTAATGGGGGTTCGATTCCCTCCTGGAGCACAAAACATTCTCTAAGTGAGGATGTTTTATTTTTGGGTTCTGGGCCCGAGGCCCACCAGCCTTAAGCTGGGACTCCTGCCGGGTGCACAACAAAAAAAACCAGGCGTCGCTTCGCTGTGCCTGGTAAACTAATTAAAATATAGTTCTAAAATTGTACTAGTTTACCCGGCGCAACGTAGTAGAGCCGGGTTTTTTATTTATAAAAAAATACATTATATATATTCCATAATTTTATTTATTAAATACGGTAAAGACGCGATTAATCGCGTCTTTACAACTACGCTTCTCTATATCGTAAATAAAAAAATCCCACCAACAAACCGATAGAATTTTTATTTACAATATTATACTAAATTTTAAATCTAATTATTTCTTAATTTGTTTATCTTTCAAAACTTCCGTAGCTTCTTTTACAGTCTCTTCTAGAGCCACGATATCTTCTTTTTGTTTTTCTTTTTTTATTTCCTTCACTTCTTTTTCTTCTTTTTTAATATTTTTTTCAATTGATTCTTTGGTTTCATAAAATCTAAACAAAGCAAACACCAGCAACGCCCCAAAGATAACACCTAGCAAGTTAAGACCAAACAAACTAATTGCTCCCAAAATTATATTGGCTTTAAAAAATGAAATAGCTACTCCGATTACTGCCAAAGGAGGAATAAGAGCCACGGCAATGGCAACCCCTGGCACCACTTCGGACGCACCCGGCCGAGAGACACTATAGGCCACCGCTACACCAGAAAACAAAGCAACTAGGAAATAACCCAAATTGGGATAGGCTCGGCTAATTATTTCATTATTAATTTGTTTATCAGACCAAAACAAAGAAAAAACAAAAGCCAAAAACACAACCACAACAATAGATTCAAACAAAACTATACCTGATCTTTTTATCAGCTTTCCATCCCCCACCACTATTCCCATAGCCAAAGTAAGGACTGGAAATAGTAATGGCGCCAAAAGCATACCACCAATTACAATCGGAGTATTATCTAGCAAGAGACCCAAAGAAACCACCATGGCTGACAACAAGAGCATCAAGAAAAAATCAAACCTAGGAGCACTTTCGGCAAACAATCTTTCTACTGTTTCATTCTTTTGTTTTTTGGTTAATTTTTCTGGTTTTAATGACATAATTATTGTAACAAAATTTCATCCCCCACTTTTATAATCTGCTCACCGGTAATAGTGTCAGTTGCTTTTAGAGTAACTTTTGAAGCAAGATTGGTTTGGCTAGGATTTTTACTATTTAGGACAAAACCAAACTGCAAGGCCAAAACATCTACACTAGTTGGCATAGTTTCAATACTCCAAGTAAGTTTTTGAGTCTTACTATCCCAAGTATACTCTCCCCCACCACTCTTTAAACTTTCTTCCACCCAACTTATATTACCATAAAAATCAGCAGAAAGCTCTATATCTTTCAATTCATGATAATGATTTTCCAAAAACCAAGTAATATTATGTTCTTGCTTGTTATTACTATTTTCAATAACTTTATCACGCACTTCAAAATTTAAGTCAGAGTTTATCATCATTTCAATCTCATTGCTAGTCAGCAATTTCTCTTCATCACCATTTTCATATTTCACCTCTACTAACGCTGTTGCCATATGTCCACCAAACTTAGTCAGATCAATATCATCACTATCTTTATACGGAATAGAAAGATCAATATTAATCTCTTCACCTGGGTCAATCTGGGTCAGATCTTTGACATGATATTTATTCCAAGTGATATAGCCTCGTCTAGACTGAGGATTAATTTGCTCACCACGAATATCCCCATCAGCTGGATCATTTAGTTCATACCAATCTAGCATAGACAGATCATTGAATGACGGAGTCTCGTAAACTAGTCTCACCACGACATTTTTGAGTTCAATATCACCTGGATTTTTTAGACTAATACTGGTATTAAGAGCTTCACCCGGTTCTACATCAATATCATTAAGTGAGCCGTTAATGGCAAGACTCACAGACATATCACTTTGTAGCATAGCGAGGTCAACCTCACGCTCTCCAAAAATATATGGCTCTACCTGTCTATCAGCATCTTTCCAACCCACAATTTTGAATCTCAATTTTGCCTCCTCAGCACCGGTCTCGGGATTGAACGAACCACGAATACTAATCTTGTTATCTTCTCCCAAATCTGCCAAGCTCCAGAGATAGTCATCTCCCTCTACACTCACGGGCTGATCCCCAGTCTTGGTAAAACCACCAGCTGGCTCCATTAGTAACCCCAGATTATTCAAATCCAGTCCGTCCTCAATAGCCAACTCCACCACAAACTCAGTCTCGGCTCCTGGCACCACTTCTTCTGGAGACTTGATATTCATCGCCACCGGAGACTCCTCTACCTCGGTAGTCAGAGTAAAGACTTTCTGAAACTCTGAGCTAAAGTTTGAAGGATAATAATTTAAAAACGCACGGAAAGATTGTTTCTTTTCTATATCGCCAAAAATCCGACCAGTAATATCTATATAGCCACTATCGTGTTCAGACAGTGTCCCCAGCTCCCATTCATTTTTCTGATCATTGCCCGGGACCTGGCTAGCATCTACAAACACAAACCCCTCTGGATAACGCACTTGCAAAACTACCTTTGACAAAGGCGTATTCTGAGAATTGCGATAACGTACGCGATAAGTAAGCTCCTCGCCGGCTGTCACCTTTTCGTCACCCGTAATATTCAAAACCACATCCGACTCTGCAAACTGAAGCTGTGGCTGGAAGATAAAGAACCCCACCCAAGCCACCGCACCCAAAAAAGCACAAGCCATAATTAAAGCCAAAAAAGCCCGAAACAAACTTCTCTTTTTCTTGCGCCCAAAATTCCGCATGTTTGGCATAGAGCCATCATCGTTTTTGTAAATATCCTTTAGTTCCTGATTAATCTTAGCTTTCTTATAGCCAGTCTTCCCGCCACCGCTCTTTGAGCTACGGAGGACAGGCTTGACTGCTTTCTTGCGAGCCGAAACACTAACCCTCTTTTTCACAACCCTCTTCACCGCCGGCTTCTTCTCTAAATCAATCTTCTTAAAGCTTCTACTAGGACTTTTTTTCTTTGGAGGCATAAATATATATGTTTTTAGATATTTTAAGTGTGGTTATTATATCACACATCTACCTGGGGTAAAAGACTAAAAAACCCGCCTTTTTGACGGGTAAT
>CAZRUM010000046.1:0-4303 GCA_964603435.1 uncultured Gammaproteobacteria bacterium
ATAATGCTTTTTTTTATCCACAGTCTCTGTCACTTGACTATATAGAGTGCCAGTAGTATAATATTGTCACTCTGATTAATGGAGTGATAAATCCGTAAATCAGGATTATCCGTAATCCGTAACAATGGATTCTAGAAAAGAACAATTACTTACTCTAGTGGTAGAAAACTATATAGAGACTGCAGAACCTGTAGGGTCTAAATTTTTGGCGGAAAATAAGGATTTGAAAGTAAGTGGAGCTACTATTCGCAATGAACTTCGTGCTCTAGAAGAAGAAGGCTACCTGACACACCCTCACACTTCAGCTGGTAGAATTCCGACAGAACAAGGTTATAAGTTTTATGTAGAAAATATAATGAAACCAGAGGTTGTAAGTAATAAATTAAAAACCGCAATTGATGAATTGTTCCAATCTAGCGAGGATTCTAGAAAAATAAAAGAAATTGGTAAATTTGTAGCAGAAAACAGCAATAGTACTGTTATTATTGCAACTGATCAGGATAGTATTTATTACACAGGTATTTCTAATTTATTTTCACAACCAGAATTTAGAGATTTTGCTCATGTGGCACATGTCTCAAATATGTTTGATCAGTGTGAAGAAAGAATTGGTGATATCTATGATCTAGTAGATGAAAATACTACAGTTTTGATTGGTTCCAATAATCCATTTGGCAGTGCTTGTTCCATTGTAGTTACTAGAACAAAAAATGGTGGCTTGTTTGCTCTAATGGGTCCGATGAGAATGGATTATAATAAAACTCTTGGTTTAATTAGTTATATACAAAAATTATTTTAAAATATGTCTAGAAGTATAGAAAATGACCCAAGTGTAGTAACAGCAACCTTTATTTTTAATAAAGAGGGGGAAATTCTTTTTTTTCGTAGTACAAAGTATGATGATTTTTTAGTTTTACCTGGTGGACATGTAGATGTAGGTGAGACCATAGAAGAAGCTTCAATTCGTGAAACAAAAGAAGAAACAGGATTAGATATCAAGAATATAGAATTTTTGAAAGTGTCAGAATTTTTTAGAGAAGATCAGTTCGTAAGAGGTAAGAGACATTTTGTTGGTTTTTCGTATAGAGCAGAGATAAAAGATGAAGAACAAGAAGTTATTTTGGACGAAAAAGAAGGTTCAGAATATTTTTGGTTAAAACCAGAAGACGCTATAAAAAATGAAAATATTATTCCAGAAAATAAAGAAGTAATAAAAGAATTTTTTGTTAAGAAGAAAAAGAAGAAGTTTTCTAAAAAATGTAAAGAATGTGAAAAACAAGAAGAATACAAAGCTGGTTGGATACGTGCACAGGCTGATTATAAAAATTTACAAAAACAAATCTCAGAACAGAGAAGTGAATGGGCTCGTATGAGTGAGCAGACAATTTTGGAAGAATTTATCCCAGTATATGATAATTTCAAATTAGCTTTCGGTCATCAGCCTACAGACTTCAGTAACGAACAAGGCAAGTGGGCAGAAGGGATTGGTTTTATAATGAAACAGTTCGAAAAGGTTTTACAGGATCACGGTATAGAAGAAGTAAAAACTATTGGAGAAAAGTTTGATCATACTAAACATGAAGCTGTGGGAGAAGAAGATGTAGAGACGAGCCTTGGCGCGTCTGAAGAGAAAGAAAGTGGAATAATTATAAAACAAGTAGAGAGTGGGTATGCTATGAAAGGGAAAGTTATCAAAGTTGCCAAAGTAATTGTTTCAAAATAATTTTTAAGAATTAAAAATATGGAATTAAACAACAGAGATCCTTTTGAGGAGATTAGTGCAAATTTGCCAGCTCTACGTGGATCAAATAATATAGTTTCCAAAGGTTTTGTACCAGCGACTGATGTGTATGAAGACGAAGAAAATGTCTTTGTAGAAACATCTCTGGCAGGTGTGAGACCAGACGATGTCGGAGTAAGTGTGGAAAAAAACGTTCTTACATTGCAAGGTTCTAGTAAAAAAGAACACGAAGTAGAAGAAAAGAATTATTATAGAAAAGAAATGCGTAGTGGTTCTTTCTTTCGTCAGATAGTATTACCAGCTCCTGTAAAAGAAGATCAAGTAAAAGCAGAGTTTGAAGATGGAGTTCTAAAAATTACTTGTCCGAAAGATACTCCTGACGAAGCTAAGAAGATAGAGGTTAAAGTTGTAAAAAAGGCTGGAGATGCCAAAAAGGCTTAAAAAGCCAGAAAGGCTAATTAATTTATTATTAGTTTATGTCTGAAGAAAAAAAACAAGTTTGTGGGCATTGTGGTTATCCACGCGAAGCAGGTCATTCAAAGGATTGTCCAACCAGAGGTAGTGAGAGTGAGGAAATGAGAGAAGAAGGTTATGAATTGTTTGTTAAGTTTTTAGAAAAACATGGAATAGACAAAATGACAAAAGAGGAGAAAGTAGTCAAAATAAAGGAATTGGATTTTGATGAATTAATGCAAACAATTTCAAGGATTAATGGTAGGTTAAATATGCGAGATAAAGTTCAGGGTTGGACCGGCAAAGTTAAGGGAGGTAAGGTCAGTATGGGTGGTCACACAACAGAATTAGAGCCACCAGATAATGTGGAAGAAGATTTGGAAAGGTTTTTTGTGGAAATGAAAGAAAATATAACAGAAGATAATTTAGATGTGTGGGCGGTGAAGACCTATATGGCAATTATATTTTCCCATTCTTTTGCAAATGGAAATGGTAGAACTGCTCGAAATATTTATCACATTATGTGTAAAGAGGGTAAGCCACCTAAACAGATTACTGAAAAGAGACCTGCTAACACAGACAAAGTGCCTGTGGAAATTGGTCAGAATGCAATGACTTTATTATATGAGGCTAGAGGTATAAATATAAAATTTAAACCAAAAAAAATGTATGAGTATGTATATGAAGAAAGTCCTGAAGAGCTTTTGTTTTCTGGAGACATGTCTTATTTAAAATTTTTGGCTGCGCGAGATGCATTAGAAGAAACCGGGATAGATGTTATAAATATTTCTGAAATTTACTATGTTGATTTAACAGATGAACAAAAAAAGATCTTTGAGAAAAAATATTCAGATATTAGGAGAGAATGGTTTTGGGAAGTGATTAAGTTGCAGGATACTCATCATAAATTTAGTAAGGATATATTGGATAAGAGTTTATTAACAAGTGATAATAATTAACAATGAACGAGACGAGGAAAGGGATTCCTCACTACGTTCGGAATTAAAAAATATATACATATGGGAAAAATATTAGGAATCGATCTAGGTACAACAAATAGTTGTATGGCAATTGTCGAGGGTGGTCAACCAAAAGTTCTTGAAAATAAGGAAGGAAACAGAACTACACCATCTGTGGTAGCAATGTCAAAAACAGGTGAACGTCTAGTTGGTCAGTTGGCCAAACGCCAAGCAGTGACAAATCCTACAAATACTTTGCATTCAATTAAACGTCTTATCGGTCGTCGTTTTAATGATGCTGAAACTAAAGATGTAAAAAAGCATGCACCATTTGAAATTATTCCAGATGGCGAACGTATAAAAGTAAAAATGGGTGACGCAGAACATACTCCACCAGAGATTTCTGCTATGGTTTTGCAAAAACTAAAAGCTGATGCCGAAGAAAAGATTGGTGAAAAAATTGAAGAAGCTGTTATTACAGTGCCAGCCTACTTCGATGATTCTCAACGTCAAGCTACCAAAGCTGCTGGTGAGATTGCTGGGCTTAAAGTTGCTCGTGTAATTAATGAACCAACTGCTGCTGCCTTTGCTTATGGTTTTGATAAAAATAATGATCAACAGGTTGTAGTCTATGATCTTGGTGGTGGTACTTTTGATGTATCAGTTTTGGATATTGCTCATGATGGTGAACAATCAACTGTAGAAGTAAAATCTACTCATGGTGATACTCATCTTGGTGGTGATGACTTTGATAAGAAAATTATTGATTGGATCTTGGCTGAGTTCAAGAAGGTAGAAGGCGTTGATTTGTCTGCAGACCCATTATCACTCCAAAGAGTGAAGGACGCTGCTGAGAAGGCCAAAATAGAGCTTTCAAGCACTCCTGAGACAGAGATTAATGAGCCATTTATTACTTCTGGGGCAGAAGGTCCAAAACATCTAAACATGAAACTAACTCGTGCCAAAATGGAAGAGCTTGTCGGTGACTTGGTGGAGCGTACTATGATTCCAGTGGAAAAAGCTCTTACAGATTCTGGTCTTAAAAAAGGTGATATTGAAGAGATTATTCTTGTTGGTGGTATGACTCGTATGCCACTTGTACAAAAGAAAGTTGAAGAGTTTTTTGGTAAGAAACCAAATATCTCTGTAA
>CAZRUM010000047.1:0-4184 GCA_964603435.1 uncultured Gammaproteobacteria bacterium
TCTTTTCAAATTTCTCAGCTGGAATACCTGCTACTCGCTGGGTTGGTGAGTCTGAAGTAATTAACTCTGGATTTTTTTCTTCTATTTTTCTCAGTTCATCCATAAGCCCTTCATACATTGCATCGGTCACTTCTGGATCATTCAAAACATGATACCGATAACGCAAGTCATCAATTTGTTCTCTTAGTTTTTGTATTTTTTCTTTCATAGTTAAATCAACTCCTGCCTTAATAACTGACCAATAGAATATTCAAGAACTTTTTCTGAATTACCTTCACCACCCTTATCCAATTGAGATGCATAATCAATACCATAGATATCAAAAAATCTTGCTAAAATTTCAGTATTATCAAAACCACCAAAACCTATTATTCCACTTTTTAAACTTTCTCTGTATTCCTGAACCTCCTCTTCGATGGTTTTTTCTACAATATTTTTTAAATTCATTATTAAAACAATTCTACCAGATAAATCCAAATCTAAACCAAATATTTTTAATTCTTTTTTACAGTTTTTATATCTCTCCCTGTTTAATCTTGCTCTAAATTTTTCTACTTTTTCCTGCATCTCTGATTCTGTTAAAATATCTCCTCCTTTTACACATCTTCTTTCTCTATCCATAATAAAAAAATTAAACTAATAAACCTAAATACCAACTAACAATCTGAGAACCCCAAAACATAGCTACAAAAGTAGCGAGAGCTAAAAATGTTCCGAAAGGTACTTCACTTTTTATATTACTCTTTTTTAAAGCAAGTAAAAACAAGCTAACAATAGCACCTAAAACATAGGCCAGTAACAAAGCAAAAATTACATTTTGCCAACCCAAAATTATACCCATAAAAACTCCCATTCTTATATCACCGCCACCTATCCATTTACCGCCAGAAAGAATATATTGAGCCCAAAAAAATCCTCCTCCAATCACCGCCCCCAAAGCCATATCTTGCCAACTAAACCAACCCATTGAAAGAGAGAAAGCAAAAAGTAAAATAGCGGGAATGACTGTAACCCTGTCTAAAATTTCTTGATAACGTAAATCATAAATAAAAATAAAAATAAGCAAATAAGCAACTATTAAATCTCTAATTAATTCTGGTGAAAAAATTATTAAATATGAATTTGGATAAATAGCCGCCACAAAAACAAAAACTATTGCAGTGATAAACTCTATTAATGGATAAAAACCTGAAATTTGATTCTTACAATAACGACACTTACCGTGTAATAAAATAAAATAACTAAACAAAGGAATGTTATCATACCAATGTAAGTTGTGATGACAGACTGGGCAAAAAGACCTATCATTAGATATTCTGATATTTTCGCGGGTTCGATAAATCCAGGCATTCAAAAAACTACCGAAAGAAAGTCCTATAATAAATATAAAGATATAATACAAAAATTCAAGCATATATATAATGAAAGTATTTTAGTGGTAAAAAGTGTTTAAACCACACATATAATAGTATAACAAAAACCCCAACTTATTGAAAGCTGGGGCTTAATCACAAATTTGCGATTGTACTAGTTGGAAATACCTGAAGGGGAAGCGGTAACAGCACCGGCTAATAATCCTCCCATATTACCTTCTAAAGTTGCAGTAATAGCATAAGAACTACCACTTAAGGTATATGTATAAGCGGTATCTTGTGGATCAGCAGGAACTTGACCCATATAAGGATCAGTACAACTGTCACTAAAACCAACGGAATCAAGACAAGTAGCGCCAGTACCACCCAATACTAAAGCTGTTCCAGCTGGATAGCTAGCTACATCAGTATAGTGAAGTTCAAGAGCTGTCTGGACTTGTTTCAAGTCTGATAGACGTTTTGAATCACGGGCTTTTTCACGAGCAGAACCCAAAGCCACTACTGCTAAAGTAGACAATAGACCTATGATAGCAATGACGACTAAAAGTTCGATAAGGGTAAAACCTTTCTTATTCATTTTCATGTTTTCACCCCCTCTCTTTTTTTAGATAATTGTTCTTTAGGCATTTTTTTATTTTAGATTTGCACAAAAAACTTTACATCTTCAAAACATTCTTTACTTTTTCTACCACTTCTGATGGTTTAAAGTGGGCCTTTATAAGATAATCTTTGGCTCCCATCTCAAGTCCTTTTTCTACATCATCTTTTTGCCCTAGATTGGTCAACAAAATAACCGGAATAGATTTTAGAGTTTCATCTTTTTGGATTTCTTCTAAAACTGCAAAACCATCCATCTTTGGCAATAAAATATCTAACAAAATTATATCAGGTTTTTTTTTCTTGGCATCTTCCAAGCCTTTTTGACCATTGTCAGAGTGACTAATTTTGAACCCCTCCATTTCAAATTTGGTAGTGTAAATGTTGGCCAAAAAAACATCATCTTCTACCAGCAAAACATGTACACCATTATTTTTCGTTACCATATATTTTTATTAAAGTCTTTTAAGTATAGCAGATTTATTTATTATTGTGAAACTACTGGGGATAAATTAATCTTTTATAATATTACGTAAGGCAAGACCAATAGAAACAGACATGCGCGGACCAATATCATCTAAGACTGGTTTGAGTCCTTCCTGATAGACTACACGAGCCCAAGGATCTCCCACAAAAACTTTCATATCAAAATTCTTTTTTATTTCATCAGCGATAAAAGGCAACACCGCCGAACCACCGGTCAAGATTATTTTTTCTGGTTTTTTTCCTTCATTACCGATCTGACTCAAGAACAAATCAAAACCATATTCAATTTCTTTTATGATAGGTTCCAAAGCCGGCATAAAAATCTCTGGATTTAACTTATTTTTAATTCTAGAAACATCTTTTTTAATTTGTAAAACCAAAGAATTTTCTATATCCAAAGTTTGTTCGATAATTTTGTCAAAAGTATTACCACCAATATTTATACTCCTGTGAACCAATGGTAAACTAGAATCAATAATAAAAAAATTGGTGCGTTCAGCCCCAATATCTACTACCATACTGGTAGCACTGTCACGACCAACCAAAGATCTCTCGATAGCAAAGGCCTCTGTCTCTAACTCTTGGAGTTCTAAACCTGCTCGTTGAAAAATAGCTGTATAAAAACGTACCAGATCCTTCGGGGCAGCTGTAACCAACACATGAATATATTTTTTTTCTTTGTCAGATTTGGATTGAGGAATTTTTTGATGTACCACTTGCATTTCATCAATCGGACGTGGCAACATTTTTTCTACTTCAGCTGTTACCATGCGACCCAATTCTTTATCATCTGCTTCTGGTAAAGTAAGAACCGCATGAAAAACATAAGACACTGGTAAACTAGCAGTTGTCTTTTTTGTAGTCACTCTGGCTTCTTTTAAAAGTCCTTTTAAAATCTTGGCATACTTAGCAATTCTAGGATCATCCAAACCTTGCGGCATTTCTTTCTTGCTAGGTGTTAGCCTATGTTTACTTTCATCTATCAATTCTTTTGGACTTTTACTAGGAGATGATTTTATATGGATATCCAAAGGACTGTCAGCCATGGCATAAGTCCACAACTGAGGTCTACCTTTGGTAGTGTGTAACTCAACCAACTTGATACCATTGGCACCAATATCAACACCTAAATAAGATTCTTTGTTGGAGAATAATCCCATAGTTTTTTAAGTTGTCCATATTATACCATAAATAAGCGCAATAAACTATGATTGTTGATAACTTATTTATAATAACTGTTTAATTCTTTCTAAAACACTGTTTGTGTCATTTTCTATTTCTTCATTTTTAAATCTAATAACTTTTATTTTCATTTCCTCAAGCATTTTACTTCTCAGCTCATCATAATCTTTTTGTTTTTTATGAATACCACCATCCACCTCTATTACCAACTTTTTTTCATGACAATAAAAATCAGCAATAAAATAATAAATCTTATTGCTGATGTGAAATTTGATTGGATGTTGGCGAAGAAATCTAAAACCTAAGATTTGCCTCTTCCTCAAATATTTCCAGAGTTCTTTCTCGGCTTGTGTTTGATTTTTACGCAAATATCTAGAGCGTTCAATTGCCTTTGTGATAATCTCATGCATATTAAAACAAGTATATCATTATTTCTTCTCATGTTCGAGCAACCCCCCTGAATTTCTCTTGACCGTAGCAACCCATCCCTAACCCTTCCCTTAGAAAGGGAAGGGAACTTCCTTAAAATATTCCTCCCCATTTTTA
>CAZRUM010000048.1:0-3290 GCA_964603435.1 uncultured Gammaproteobacteria bacterium
GTGATCCTGTGAGAGAGACTGCTTAGCGTGATATTGAACTATTGCGTGATGATATTACTCAAGGTATAGAACATTTTTTTCAATTTGCTTTTTATGTGACAATTTATGCCAAAAGTCCAGAAGCTTTGGATAAAATGACTGAGGATATAGAAAATGTTTTTGGTTCAAAACTTATTTATACCAAACACGTTTTGTTCCAAGCTGAACAAGGTTTCAATTCTACTTTACCTTTGGCTATGGATGAGATTGTGGTTTCTTTCAACATGAATTCTTCTCCGATTGCTTCTTCTTTTCCTTTTGTTTCGGCTGAACTTTCTAGCGATAACGGAATTTTGTATGGTATCAATCGTCATAATAACAGTTTAATTTTGTTTGATAGATTTTCTTTGCAAAATGCTAACATGGTGGTATTTGCTTCAGCTGGTGCAGGTAAATCTTATACAGTCAAGTTGGAAATTTTACGTAGTCTTATGATGGGAATTGATGTTATTGTAATAGATCCTGAAATGGAATATCAACGTTTGACAGAATCTGTGGGAGGTACTTATGTTAATATTGCTCTTTCATCAGAAAGTATGGTCAATCCATTTGATTTGCCACGTCCTGTCGGGGGGCAAGTTTCCACCGAGGATATTATTCGTAGCGCTATTATTACTATAAAAGGTCTGATTCGTATCATGTTTGAGGGATTAACACCAAAGGAAGATTCTATCATGGATAAAGCTTTGCTCGAGACTTATGCCAAAAAAGATATTACACCTGATAGTGATTTGAGTTCAGTCGAACCACCTATCATGCAAGATTTACTCGAGATTTTACAAGGTATGGATGGGGCAGAAAATTTAGTAGTAAAACTTTTAAAATATACAGAAGGTACTTTTGCGGGGTTATTCAATGCTCCGACCAATGTTAATACTGATAATCAGTTGTTAGTATTTAGTGTGCGTGATTTGGAAGATGAACTTCGTCCAATGGCAATTTATACTCTGATTAATTATGTTTGGAATATTGTTAGAAGTGAGAGAAAAAAGAGGCTTCTCATTATTGATGAAGCTTGGTGGCTCATGATGCACGAGGATAGTGCTAAGTTTGTGCATGCTCTGGTCAAACGTTGTCGAAAATATTATCTTGGTGTAACTACGATTACTCAGGATGTAAATGATTTTTTGAAATCACAATATGGACAAGCGATTGTGACCAATTCTGCTTTGCAGCTTTTGATGCGCCAATCTCCAGCATCCATTGATGTTATTCAAAAAACTTTCATGTTGACCGAAGGGGAAAAATATTTACTTTTGGAGAGTGCTGTAGGTGAAGGTATTTTCTTTGCTGGTTTAAAACATGCTGCTATCAAAGTGGTGGCTTCTTATACCGAAGACCAACTTATCACTTCTGACCCAAAACAACTTTTAGAAATTGAAAAAGCTAAAAAAGAGTTTGAGTCTGAAATGGGAGGAGAATAGTCAGATACAAAAAACATGTTAGAATCATAATTAAAATTTTTATGTTAGAAAATATAAATAGAAAAAAACTTTTTATAATAATAAGTATCGCCGTTGGTATGGTAATAGTTGGCATTTTGTTTTATTTGTTTTTGTCTGATGATTTGACCAATGAATCAAAATTGGAAGAAGTAATAGTTCCTGATATAGGACAAGAAATAATTATAGATGAGTTTGGTAATGAAATTTTGGTAGATACCGAACCAGAGATAATTCTTCCAGAATATAACGTGGATGATAATTATACCAAACAACTTGCTCGTATTTTTGTAGAACGTTTTGAGAGTTTTTCCAATCAAAATGATAATACCCACATCGATGATGTATTAGAGCTCGTCACACCAAGTATGGCGCGTTGGGTAAAGACTCAGTATCAGACAATGAGTAATGACTATAGTGGTATGTCTACTCAGGTTGTAGCCAGTAGATTGGATAGTCTAGTTGGGAATTCTGCTATTGTCTCTATTGAAGCCCAACAAGTAGTTGAAGTTCAAAACACAAAAGAAACAATTCAAAAATCTGGTAAGGTTGAACTTGAAAAAGTTGGAGGTGAATGGAAAGTTGATGGATTTTTTTGGGACTAAATTATGTATGAAATACGAAATATTATAAAAATACAAAAAAGAATGATGAACTTGTGTTCGTCATTTTTAATTAAAATTAAAGATTATGTATTTCCAGTCTATTGTTTGAATTGTAAAAAAGAAGGAAATTGGTTATGTGAAAAATGTTTTACTAAATTAGATTTGTCCGGTGTGTATTGTTGTCCTGTTTGTCACAAGAATACGGAGCAAGGTGAGTACTGTTTATCTTGTAAAATAGGCTTACCACTCGATTCGCACATTGCTATTACTATTTACAAAGAAGATTCATTAGTGGGTGATGTAATTCATACTTTGAAATATAGCTGGGCCGAGGATGTGAGTGAAGTTTTTGAAAAGATGATAGATAAATTTGTAGATAATAATAAAAATTTATTTGTAGATATTGATTTTGTCGTACCTATTCCACTTCACAAAAAAAGACTAGCTGAACGTGGGTTTAATCAGGCTGAGCTCATAGCAAAAATAATTGGGAAAAAATTGGATAAACCTATGAAAGATATTTTAGATAGATCTCGACAAACAAAACAGCAAGCTAAATTAAAAAGAGAAGAACGCATAGAAAATCTGAAAGATGCTTTTATTAGAAAAGAAAAAATAGAGGGTAATATCTTATTAATCGATGATGTCTTTACTACCGGCAGTACTATGCAAGAAGGTGCCAAGGCTTTAAAAAAGGGTGGGGTAGATAAAATAATCGGATTTTCTATAGCACGAGGTTGACAAAATATTCATTTTAAGATAAAATATCTTCGTTCATAAGCTATGGAGAGGTGCCTGAGTGGTCGAAAGGGGCACACTGCTAATGTGTTAACTGAGAAATCGGTTCGAGGGTTCGAATCCCTCCCTCTCCGCCGTCGCTTCGCCGTAGTCCTTTAGGGCGAAGGCGAGAACAGTGTTTTTTTAAAACATTGTTTAGCGATTTTATCAATTGAATTGATTCCTTATATAGCGTTTAAAGATAAATATTTAGCTTTTAATTTTGAAAAGTATTTAAAATCTGGTTCTGGAAGAGCTTTTTTAAAAAAACATTTAGTTTAACAACATGGAGAGATGGCTGAGTGGTCGAAGGCAACGGTCTTGAAAACCGTAGTCCGTTTACGCGGACCTAGGGTTCGAATCCCTATCTCTCCGCCAATTTACAATTTCAGAGTTTTTGGAAGTTTTACGCACCTGCGGTGCGGTC